>VYFM01000311.1 GCA_009842375.1 Candidatus Poribacteria bacterium
GAGACATAGAAAACGTGGTCGGAAATTAGGACGAACCACAAGTCACCGAAAGGCACTCTTCCGCAACCAAGCAACCGCGTTGTTCGAACACGAACAGATTAGGACGACTTTGCATAAATGTAAAGAACTCCGACGCGTAGCGGAAAAACTAATTACACTTGCAAAACAAGATAATATGCATGCACGTAGACGTGCTGCACGACTATTATACGGTAGCAACTTACATCATACACCACGTCGAGGTGAATCCGGTGTTCAGCAAAAGCATGCCATATTACAAAAACTTTTTGATGATATAGCACCTCGTTACCAAGATAGAAATGGCGGGTATACCCGCATAATACGAGGGGAATTGAGACGCGGTGATGGTGCACAAATGGCGTATATACAACTTGTATAATGTGTTGTGCTTTTAGAATGTCATAAATAATTAGAACCCTATGGTAGGAACGGTTTAATCACCTTACTTACCATAGGGTTTTCGTTTGTTTTCAGACTATAATATGAGAGATGGTCCCAGCACCTTTTGCTTAAAATGATACGTCCAGATTAAAAACGGTATGCACCTGATACGAATATTCTGTGTGTATTTCGTTTGGTTGTTAGTTTGTTTCTGGATTGTTGCCAATTACCCCACATATATGCCAGATCGAATTTTATAGAATCTTCAAATATTTTTCCAACCCCAAATGTCAGAAAATCACGTTCATTTTCTATATCTGCATCTGTAAAGGGAATTGTATCTCGAAAATATCCAACCCTTAAGTATGAATCAATCTCAGGAACACGATATTCAGCACCAACCCTTACTTGTATAGTTGTGGCGTAGAATTCTTCAAAGAAATCATCGGGAATATCTTCTGCAGGTTTAGGATCATATCGTGTTTGCTGCCAATCTGTAAGTTGAATATCACCAGCAAATACTAACTGTTTATTCAATAGTTTGACGGCAAGACCTGCTCCGATTTCAAAAGGTTTCTCAATGTCAAACGCAAAACTACCATCTGCAGCATTGGATTCACCTTCGTTATTGTCGTCATTATATATTATTTCATATTGACGCCAGAATTCATCAACTGTTAACTCGGTAGGTGCTACGAAGGTAACACCAAGGCTGACTTCCTCAACAATATTAGCTAGAACACCCACACGTCCACTGACACCTGAATATACGCGGTCAATCTCGTCATCATAACTGAATCTTGCGAGATTTTCTCTTATATTTTTTGTATCGGTTGCTGTGGTATCTAATTCCTTGAGACTATCCCCATTCCAGTAGTCCACAGAACCCCCAATTAGAATATTCTTAGAGAGATACACGCTGGCTCCAAAACTCCAAATGCCTATACCTCCTGAGTTGCGATTGGTTTCATTTACATATAGACCACTAAATACGTCTCCTGATTCGGAACCAATACCTTGAATTTTGGTTTGAAAATCGAAGTTTTGTACGCGGTTATAGCCGAATGCTACCGCAGCACCTCCTTGGCGCGTATATAACGGGTAGACAATACCTAATGAATTTGGACGTAGTTGTGAACGACTGGTGCCGATAGTTTCATCGTCAGTGAAATAACTATCGGTTGCGACTGTATTGTGTGATAGACTTGTGAACATTTCAAACTTTTGAATTTGTGCTAATCCGGCAGGATTCCAATAAAGCGCAGTGAAATCATCGGCAAGTCCAAGTGATGCACCGCCCATACCCATCGACCGTGCACCTACACCAAACGTATTACCGATTGCTACTTCTTCCTCTTGTGCTGGACAAACGACTGCTAACAAACCCGTGAATAGCAGACATACAAAAACACCAATAGTTGCTCGTATCATTTTCGTTTCTCCTATATACTCCTATTCGCTTGCATTTAATGCACTATTAACGTGCACAAATACCATGTAGTTTACAATAAAGCGTGTTATCGGAAATGTTCAGATTATGGGGTTGACGAAGATATACTACGTGAATATCGTGCACGACGGTACTCAGAACGGTGTCCTTTTAATACTTCACTTCGTTTATAAGTCCTGCGTGAAGCAGGATGAAATGTACGACCATGGTACCTTCCATAGTAACTTCTATAAGGATAATAACCACCATAATAACCGTAAGGAGTATAATATCCATAGTACCAAGGATTTGGATAGTAATACATCGGTAGTCGATAATATGTATACGGATGTGGTCTGTAAGGAACCCAATAGGAATTGTCTGTATAAGTATGTTTGGATCGATATGGATGTTTCCTCCGTCCGTAATATCCATCAGAGTCATCTTTTTCAGTTCCCATATCGGTATCGGAAGCAGGTTTCATCTCTTTTTTGGTTTTTTCTACACGTTCCTGTTGTTTTTCAGCGAAATATGTTGATTCGTAATAACCGAGTTTGGTATAACATCCAACAAGCATAATCATTGTAAAGAGAAATAGCATTATATAGGCAGTTTTGAGATTCATAATCCTTCTCCTTAAGACTCAACCAATTCTGTTTATAATTATATCACAACCATTTAAGCCTTGTCTATCAAATTCTGTGTTGAGTCTGGATCAATTAAACTTGCATATAAAAGAAAGACTCCATATAATAAAACATAAATTCCAAAATAGGAGCAACACATGAATAGAAAGTATAGTGTTATTG
>VYFM01000506.1 GCA_009842375.1 Candidatus Poribacteria bacterium
CTCAATAGGTGTATTGTGGATAAATTTTGAGTCTTTTGTCCATTTATTGATTGTTATATTAGTAATTATTGGCAACATCGCCTTCTTTGTCCAACAAGAAAAAGAGGAGTAATAAATGGAATTTGTTGGCATCTGGATAGCAGCATTTTTAACTTTATGCATTTATAGTTTTCTTTACAAAGACAACCCGTTTTATCGGTTTGCAGAATATCTCTTCGTAGGGATGTCAGTTGGATACGGTATTGTGCTTTCTTATCATCAAGGCTTCATCCCCTTTGCTTGGGAGCCTTTTGTTGCAGTATTCACAGGGGAATCACTATTTGGTCTAATCAAACTCATTCCAATTGGGATTGGATTGTTATTCTTTTCTGGTTTGTCATCTCGTCACACTTGGTTGATTAGATTTCCGAGTGCAATACTTATCGGTGTGGGTTGTGGGCTTGCCATTCCAAATGTGCTACGAGCAAATATATTCGAACAAACGCGCGGCACAGTTGAACCTTTTGCAGCAATCAATGCAGGAACTTTATCAGGATGGGAGATTTTTGGAGCAGTCCTCATGGTCATCGGTGTAATATGTACTCTCACGTACTTTTTCTTCTCCGTTGAACATCGAGGTCCTGTCAAATGGATGTCTAAGGTTGGCATTGCGTTTCTTATGATAGGGTTCGGTTCGGCATTTGGGAATACCGTTATGGGTCGTGTGGCACTACTCATTCAACGTGTTGATTTCCTCATAAACGATTGGATTGGTTCAATTGTGACGCTCTTTGGCTGAGAAATATCCTGTGTAGTGAACTGACATATAAGGAGCTTACAACATGAGACTTGGTTATAGTACTTGGGGAATGCCAACTGTTCCTGTTGATACTGCAATATCACACATAGCAAACCTCGGATTCGATGGAATTGAACTGACTATCATTCAACGTTTTACCACCGAACTGAGTACACTTAATACAGCAGAACGCAAACGGATTGCTGGTTTGCTGAAACAGCACAACTTAGCATTACCTGCGATTGCAGCCCATTCCAACTTGATGGATGTTGATCCAGAATCGCATAAACGGAATATGTGGAGGCTAAAAGGTGGTGTGGACTTGGCTATTGAACTGGCACAAGGGGACAAACTACCAGCAGTTAACACAACAACTGGCGGAAGACCTGATGAATGGGAAACAAGAAAAGACTTTCTCGTAGAACGTGTGGGTGAATTAGTTGATTATGCAGCTTCACGTGGCGTAACTATTGCCATGGAACCACACATTGGTGCGATTATTGATACTCCTGACAAGGTGCTTGAACTGCTTGATATTGTTAATTCACCCTATCTAAAAGTGAATTTTGACATTAGTCATTTTGAAATTGTTGGGTTGCCAACTGAAGGGACAGTATCAGCATTAGCAGATGTGTCGGTTCATACACATGTCAAGGATCAACGTGGTATCGCACCAGACTTTGAATTCCTTATCCCTGGTGAAGGTCCTTTTGATTATGTTAATTACTTGAAACTTATGCAAAAACATGGGTACGATGGATTCATTACTGCTGAAGTGAGTTTTATGGTGCAAGCACGAAAAGACTATGATCCACTTGCAGCTGCGACTATGACTTATGAAACATTGTCTAAAGCATTTGTTGATGCAGGAATAGACCGTAATTGAACTCATGGAGGAAAATTTGAAGCCAAATATACTTCTTCTCATGACAGATCAGCAACGTTGGGATGCAATGAGTTGCAGCGGTGGATGGGTGCAAACACCGCATTTGGATCGGATTGCAAATGAAGGAATCCGATTTACTAACTGTGTTACCACTTCACCTGTATGTATTCCTACACGTCTAAGTTTAGCAACGGGGTTATATCCGCACAACACAGGCGTTTGGAATAATATGACACATACGATGTCTGCCGATACCCCGACTTGGATGCAAGTTGTTCGAGATGCTGGTTATCGCACAAGTCTCTTTGGAAAAACACACCTACATCCTCACAATGGTGATTTGCGTGAAAAAGAAGGGTTAATGAACGCTTATGGATTAGATGATGTTGATGAGATTGGTGGTCCACGAGCAAGTCAACGAGTTCTTTCAAAAATGACTGCAATGTGGGAGGAAAAAGGTGTATGGGACATATACAAAGCGGATTATGGAGAGCGGTTTCAAAATAAACCTCATGTTGTTCGTCCTTCCCCACTTGATTTTGAAGATTATGCTGATGTTTATGTTGGACAGCAGGCAAAGAAGTATCTGCAAAACTATGACCGACAAGAGCCTTGGTGCTGTTGGGTAAGTTTTGGTGGTCCTCATGAACCGTGGGATACACCTGAACCTTATGCCAGTATGTACGACCCGAATGATATGCCGCCACCTATACCACGACAACGGACAGGTGACCGTCCTCGTGGTAATCTGGATAATATGATGAATCGCATGAATCCCAACTTTGAAGAGGGTGAGGTGGGTAGGCTGCGAGCAAATTACGCAGGCAATGTCACACTGATTGATACGCAGATAGGTGAAATACTTGAAGCGATTGAAGCGCGTGGTGAACTGGATAATACCGTTATCGTCCACACATCAGACCACGGTGAAATGAATGGTGATTATGGCTTGATTTACAAAGGTAATTTCCTCA
>VYFM01000559.1 GCA_009842375.1 Candidatus Poribacteria bacterium
AAATCTTATGTGTCGGACTTCGCTCTGCTCACTCCGACCTACAGTTTATTATGACAATCTATCAATTAGAAATGGTATAAGTTTATCAAAGTGTCCCAATTGAAAGCGAAGACAAAACATCAGAAACCTAACCGCGTTCCTCCGTGTCCTCCGCGTCCTCCGTGATTCAGACAAAAAGACAACACCCTACCCCATAATTTTGTATTGATTGACGGCTTTTTGATAGGTGGCATCATCAATTCCATCGCTGTCGCGTAGGTCTTTGAGCTTCTTGAGATTGTCTATCTTGGTGCCGTCTGCTTCCGCTAACTCCTTGATGTCTACGGGATCGAGGGTTGTGTCAAAGTGGAAGGTGACTTGCCCCTGCACACCTTCGGCACGTAACACATAGCCAAACAAAGTTGAAAGTGTGCCCGCCACAGTGGATTGGACGCTGACGATGTTGACTCGGTAGTCCTTCCGCTGTTCGCGAGCATGCGTTTCTGTGACATGCTCGTTGCTGTGCTGTTTCAGAGGGGTGCTACCTGTCGCGCGGCTTATCCGTCTATCGTATAGACGCATCAGTCCGTCAATCAGTCCGAAGAATGAGGCTTGCATCTGCCCACCTTTTGGCATGTTGACAGAGACGATGTCCAAGTGTGCGAACCCCTCATTAGGTTTGAGATGCGAATACATGCCGTTGATTCCGTCTATGAAATCACGAATGAATTGATCCTCTGCTTCCGTATCATCTTTTATTTCGGCTGGCATAAACGCTTTTATCTTGTCACTGTCCACTGAGAAGTCGGCGCGTGCCCACCCCTGCGATTGTAGCACACTGCGGAAGTCGTTCATCACACCGAGTTGACGGATAACATCAAGCGGTGTGGTTGCCATGAATGACTTGCCAAAGGGCATATCCGGTGCGTTGTTGAAAGGGACATACATGACGGTCGGATCGTTTTCTAATGAGACCCATTTGCCGTTTTGCCACTGTCCGAGTTCCCACTGCTCCCCTTCAATCGGATGCGTAATGCGGTTGAATCGGGCGGTGATTGGGTCAAGCACAGCGAGTTTGGTTGCCATGTCGGCTGTTTGGTCCAAGACGAGTTCAATGAAGATCGCACCGCGTAGGTAAATGCCAGCGTATATCTGGTCTAACAGCACATCGAAGTCGTGGTGTTTGGTCTCAAGACGTGCGATGAAGTTGTCTATGATGGGTGTTGCGGCTATCGGGTCCACCTCGTAATACCATCCCTCGTTGCAGTTGCGGAGGAAATCAGTGTATGCTTTATTCACTTCTGGACTGATGTCTATTATAATTTTCATCAGTCTATCAACAGGTAGGTTAAGAAGTTCCTCTTCTGTCCAATTCTTGAGTTGCCAGACGGATTGGGATCGATCGGGTGGCGCGAGATATGCGATGGAGTGTTGTCGGTATGGGTGTTGCATGGATATTCTGCCCCCACCGAGTGCGCGTGTGTTGGATTGATTGCGTTGTCTTCTGAATAGGTTTCTGAGCGTTTTGTGTATCATGGTTGTGTGCCTGTCTTTTATTATTTTGTCAATATTATATCTAATGTGTGAGGGTGTTTTGTGGTCTTTGTGTTGATCTGAACAATATATTTCCAATAGATTTTATGCAGTTTTCAGTATTTGTCAGAATCACGGAAGGGATTGTCTGAATCACGGATTACACAGAGGACGCGGAACAACGCAGATTTCTGAGTCTTAGCATCCGAAATCCCGTTTCATAAGATAGACATCAATCCTTAGAAAGTGAATACAATACCTCAAAAACCCACCCGCGTTCATCCGTGAAATCCGCGTCATCCGTGATTCAGACAAAAGAAAACTCGACCCCACCAATCCCTCTTCTCTTATCCTGTAATCCTGATAATCCTGATAATCCTGGTTCAGACAATCCCTCCGTGCCATCCGCGATTCAGACATAATTCTTGTCAGTAAATCGTAGGTCGGAGGTCGCAAGCTCGCTACTACCTACCATACTAAATAACCCCTTGGCAAACACCATCAGAAAGATTGCCAAAAATCACTGTTTTATAGTATAATGCAACCAAACCCAACCAAAACTGTGTCTTAACATAAAACCACATAAACCCACTTTCAAGTATCAAACACAGGTGAAAAACTATGAAAAAACTAATCATTCTTCTGATACTTACGATTTTATGCATATTTAGTCATAACACAACGCACGCATCAACCTTTATTACGGATGGGTTAGTCAGTTATTGGTCATTTGACAGAAATACGATTGATGAGGGTATCGCAGAAGATAGTTGGGGAGAAAATGACGCAATAATTAATGGAAATCCGACATTCACAACTGGAATATTTCGTCAAGGACTGGAATTTGATGGTGCAGGAGATTATGTAGTCTTATCAGAACTCGGAAACTTACAAACACAAATTGGACCATCTACTATTGAATTCTGGATGAAAACCAGTGATACCTCCACTTATAGAACACTCTTTAGAGTAGTTGACGAAAGTTGCATCGTCAATAATAGGAGTTGGGGATTGACTGTCAATGGATCAATAATAAAGAATCCTCCTCCGAATCCTGGGGTGGTTCATCCTGGTCAACTCCCTGTTCAAAAGGCAAAAGTTATTTTTAAAGAAGGATATGTACTTC
>VYFM01000526.1 GCA_009842375.1 Candidatus Poribacteria bacterium
GATCTATATTCAGAATATCTAAAACATCATTTTTACTAATCATATTTCCTTTTTTGACAAGTGTTGGCGACAGTCTATTCAAAATTAAGTTAATTGGTTCAATATCTTGGTTTTGCAGTAGACCAATTATTCTATCAGCATCTCTGATAGCAGAAACATCTGGTGTTGTGATGATGATGGCTTCTTCTGCACCCGCTGCAGCATTATGAAACCCCTGTTCAATACCCGCAGGTGAATCAACAAGAACAAAGTCATAGATTTCTTTTAGCCGTTCACATATATCAAGCATCTGTTCAGGCTTTATATCATCTTTTCTGTTGCGTTGTGAAGCTGCGAGTAGGAATAAATCTTCAACACGTCTATCTTTGACAAGGGCTTTTTCAAGTTCACACCGTTTTTCAATTACATCCATAGATGTATAAACGACTCTACTTTCTAAACCCATAACGACATCAAGATTTCGCAAGCCAACATCTGCGTCTATAATTACTACCTTTTTACCGATCATTGCTAATGCAGTACCCAGGTTCGCAGTTGATGTTGTTTTACCGACACCACCCTTTCCAGAAGTAATTACGATTACCTTACCCATAGTCAACCTTCCTTCTAATTGAATTTTATAAATTCCTCAACGATGATTACATCTTCGGCACCAACGCGAGCAATCTCAGGATATCCTCTCGGCTTTTGACCCAACGGTGGACGGTTCACATACGTTCCAATTTGAAGTTGTAATGGAACTAACTCCATAGCAATAATCACTGATGATAGTTTTCCATGAGCACCAGCATGTGCATTTCCCCGCAAGGCACCGAGGACAATAATATCTCCAGATGCAACAACTTCTCCCCCAGGATTGACATCTCCATAGATTAGTACGCTTCCAGTTAGACAAGATGTTGTCTGTCCCGAACGAATTGTTTGTCGAACAATTTTGGCTTGTCCGAAATCAGGTTGATCATCTGCTTGTAAATTTGGGGCAATACTATGAGTTGCAGGTGCAGCCAAGATCGGAGATTCGTCGTTTTCATCAAGTATGTTTACACCACTGACAACAAGTTCGTAGTTTTCAGTGAGGTGGGTTTCTAATTCCTTCAAGTCATCGGAGGTTAAGGGTGAAGTCGTCAAATCAATATGTATGGAAGTTCCTGATAAAGGTTGATTCATCCCTTCCAGCAATTCCTTGATTGCAGTCTCTACCTCTAACAGATCAACTTTCGGTGTTATAATCAGATGTAAACCATCCTTATATCCTCTGAGTTTCACTATTGAATTTTCCATAATTACCACACCCTAACCTTATGAATGTTGTTGTTTCAGTTATATAGTAAAGTTACAGTAAGAATACATTAATGCATTTATTCGCAAGTGTTTTCTAATTTTGCTAAAACATACGGACCTTCAGGAATCACAGCGATTTGTGCTTCTTCCCCGTATCGTGTTAATATTTCTTCAATACCTTCCTGCGGATTATTTAATGGCTGGACAAATAGTTTTGATCTATGTTGATACGGTATACCATCAGTATAAAACAAGATATCTGCTTTTCGTGCAACCTTTGCCAATTCTTCCAGCTGCCACTGATCAATTACGAAGTTCGCTGGGTTGTACAGACCTTTAACAAATGCTGTAAGATCGTCAGTTTTGAACAATAAATCAGTAAAAGGTTTGCTACCAATACCCTCGCTACAAGCGGCTACAAGCATAATAGTTCCACCTGGTTTAACTATTTCAACTGCAGTTAATAACCCCTTAATTGCTTGATAAAACGTAGAATCTAATGGATAACCAGCACTTGAGACAATCACTCCGTCTACAGGTGCGGGTATTGTTGCTTTCGCCAATTTCTCAACAAATCGTGCTCCTGTTAGATGAGATTCAACAAGATCACCGGCAAAAACGCCAGTGATATGACGTTGTTTATCAATTGCAACATTCAGACAAAAATCAACACCTGCCATCAATGCTATTTCTGTTGCTTCTTTGTGAAACGGATTACCATCCAAGATCCCAACTGCTGACTTAGGATGTTCCATCAGTTCAGGTCCATGCATTATTTTCATTGTATTGACAGATGCAAGTCCCGGACAGATGGCTTTTCTACCACCAGAATAACCTGCCATAAGGTGCGGTTCAATTAACCCAGTTACGATCTTTAGATCCGCTTCCATGTATGTATTATCTATATAAACAGGGGTGCCTTTTTGCGTTTCCCCAAGATATGTATGTGTTTGAGGCTTTTGAGAAAAATGATTAACGATACGGTAGGAATTCATTATGTCCCTACCTACCAATTCCTCAAGTTCTTCACCTTCATTAGGACGATGTATTCCTGTGGCAATTAAAATTGTTACACTATCCTGAGGTATTCCTGCTTGTTTTAGTGTCTCCAATATAGGTGGAAGTATTACTTGATTTGGTACTGGTCGTGTTATATCTGAAATGACAATGCAGGCAGATTCCCTTCCTTTTGATATTTCTGCTAATGATGCAGAGGAAATAGGCTGCGAAATTGCATCACGTACTGCTCTACTATCATCCTTTAAAGGAACACTGAGGGCAGTTTCTAAGACGCTGACCAGATTCTTGTCAGGTATTTCTACAGATAATGTGTCATGACCATATAACATCTCAACT
>VYFM01000183.1 GCA_009842375.1 Candidatus Poribacteria bacterium
GCTTCCACCAACATTATCAAAATACACATCAATTCCATCAGGAAATAGTTCTGATAACTTTGTGTGATAGTCTGTTACGTTTTTATAGTTGAATGCTGCATCAAAACCAAGTTCATCAAGTATATACGAAATCTTTTCATCAGTACCTGCTGAACCAACAACTCGACACCCTTTTATCTTTGCAATCTGACCAACGACTGAACCGACCGCACCCGCAGCACCAGAGACAAACACAGATTCACCTTCCTGTAGTTTTCCTACCTCAAGCAGCCCGAAATATGCAGTCAATCCTGGCATTCCAAGAATACCAACACCTGTAGAGATTGGTGCGATTGAAGGATCTATTTTCCGTAATCCATCTCCTCCTGAAATCCCATATTCCTGCCAACCGATATGTGCGTTGACAATATCCCCAACTTGAAAATCGGAGTGTTTTGATTCAACAACTTGTGCGACAACACCCCCAACCATTACTTCGTTGTATTCAACATTGGCGGCATAAGAACGTGCTTGATTCATCCTGCCACGCATATAAGGGTCAACTGACAGATAGATAGTTTTTAATAGAACATGCCCATCTTCAGGTGTAGGTATGGGTGTTTCTATCAACTTAAAATCAGATTCTTTTGGATAACCAACAGGACGGGAAGCTAAAGTAATTTGACGATTCATACTAACTCCTTTCATTGAATTTGACACGATCTTCACCGTGTATAACAATTAGCTTATGTTCGGGTGAATCCCAATTAAAGACTTTTACAATAGGTACGATGACACGAACAGCCAAACCGATACGTCTTTTATTAGAACGATTTTCTTCTGAATGATGGAGTGTACGTTCATTAAAGAGCACAAATTCACCGGGTTGCATTTCCAAACTGACAAAATTGTTCGTATCAATATAATTCAGATCACCCATCTGACCAAATGCCATTTCGGATGTAGCTTTCACATGTGGAATAACTTTCTTATGTGAACCTGGCACTATTTGTAGACAACTATTTTCCAGTGTCGCTGAATCTACAGCAATCCATGCAGAAATGATAATAGGAGGTTCGAGAGGCCAATAGTTGAAATCTTGATGCCACGGAATCTCTTTTGCCCCAGGTTCTTTGACAAAAAAGTTGGTTCGCCATAGGAGCAAATCAGGACCGTATAGTGATGCCATCCGTTCCACAATACTCGGATGTGTGGCAAGGTTATGAATCAATGGAAAATCAAGGTGTCTATTGTGTACTCTGTTTTTATGATCAGGTGCATCAGTTTCCAGTATCTTTTCAATCTCAGGCTGCATGGTGAGCATTTCCTCTGGACTACAGAGAGTGTACGGACCAAGGTATCCCTGCTGCCGAAATTGATCCATCTCTTCTAAACCCAACTTAAAACCATTGTTTTTCATAGTAAAGATCCTCCAAAATCGTAGTTAATCAACTGTGTTTCAGTACTTAACCGCTATTAGTATTATGCTGTTGAGATGCTATCATCCGCAAGATTTTCTGTTTATCGGCTTTTCCCACACCAGTTTTCGGTATCTCATCAACAAATATGAACCTATCTGGAATCCAGAAGTTAGGAAATTCATTAGCAAGGTGTTGTCTCAGTATTTCAGTTATATCTTCATCAGTCTTGGTTGCGAGGACTACAACAGCAATTGGTCGTTCACCCCACAGTTCATCTGGTACACCAATAACCACACTATCTTTAACTTGTGGATGTGTCATTAGATAGGTCTCTAAGGCAATAGATGAAATAGATTCACCACCACTGCGTATTAGCGATTTCATTCGGTCAACGATTTGTATATACCCTTCAGAGTTGATAGTTGCGAGATCTCCTGTTCTCAACCATCCGTCTTCAGTAAAATGTTCCAATGATGGTTCAGTTTTGTAGTAACTGCTTATCGTCCAAGGACTTCTAACTTGTAACTCTCCAACAGAGATTCCATCCCAGGGGAGAATGTCGTCAGTTCCATTCATCAAACGGACCTGCACACCCGGAATTGGTCTGCCTTGCATCGCTTTAATATTCAACTTTTTATCAGCAGAATGTTCTTCATGTGCTTTTCGAAGCGTACTTATGGTTCCTGTAGGAGACATTTCTGTCATACCCCAAGCATGTCGCATTTCAATACCAAGCTCTTTCTCAAAGGTTTCAATAATAGAAATAGGTATTGACTCTCCACCTACTATTATCCGCTTCAAAGAGCTGATTTCATGTTTCCTTCTTATCATTTCAGGTAAATGCCTTTTCCAAACTGATGGAACACCAGCAGCAACTGTAACTCCCGTTTCATAGATTAGGTCGACTATGTTTTCTTGGCTGGATCCGTGTAATACCAATTCTGCACCAGATAACATTGTCGCATAAGGAACACCCCATGCCATTGCGTGGTACATTGGAACAAGTGGCATCACGACATCAGACTCTGTTAATCCGAATACATCCGTATGATTCACTGCCAATGTATGTAGGTACATAGAACGGTGTGTGTAAAGAACCCCTTTCGGTTCACCGTTCGTACCGCTTGTATAGCATAATGCCATTGCACAATTTTCATCCTGAATATCGGGAAAATAACAATAATCTGCTTCCGATATAAACTTTTCATAGTCAATAGCACACTCTTGAAA
>VYFM01000589.1 GCA_009842375.1 Candidatus Poribacteria bacterium
CTCACTCCGACCTACAGTTTATTATGACGATTTATCAATTAGAAATGGTATTAGTCGTTAGCAGTTCCAATTGCTAAAGTATCCTCTTTAATCATTGTATGAAATATACCATGCTGCTGAGTAGCGACATAGATCATATTCCTATTTATCGCTAAAGAGATAACGCTATCCGGGACATTATGTGAGATATGTTCCCATTTACCAAGAGGATCTAATCGGTAAATACTTGTCCTATTAGCACCATAAATGCCATATTCATTTATAGCAAACCTGTCAATAGTGATATGTTTTCCTGTATCATCAGTTATCTCTTGCCAGTTTTCCCCGGTATTTGAACTTAAGACACCTTTATCTGTAGCGATATAAACTGTTTTTCCTGCAAATGCCATATCCATGATGCCAGTAAAGTTAGAAAGAATATTTGGAACAATTGCTTTCCAACTTTTTCCGGCATCAGTTGATTGAAGCAGCTTACCATCCCGTGTCCCTACGTAGACGGTTTCTCCCGAAGCTGCAAACTCGAATCCTGAACCAATATCCCAATTATGCTGTTTAGCAGTATCTATCAATCTTGTTTCTGTGAATTCTAAACTGTTGAGATCTAATTTGAAAAGACTATGCTTGTCCTCTACATAAACTGTTTGCTTATTGACTTTAGAGTTACTATGCTTTTCTCCGATATCTGAGAGGACTGCTGTCTTTGGTGCTTCAACGTTTTCCCGTAGATCACCGGGATTTATTTTTTGAATCATTGAAAAAGCAGCTTCACCCGGACGTAAACGGAAAATGTGTAATTCTTCATTTTGGGGGGTAATTATGTAAAGTGATTTGCCAACGACTACTAATCTTGAATTAACGAGAAGATAAGTTTCTGGTTGTAAACGTTCCGTCTGCTTTGGCGTGAACTTACCGTGATCAAGATTAACCGAGTTCCACGATGTCCCATTGGTAGTTGATACGTAAATATGGCTACCGGTATACACATAAGTCCGATCATCAAAGACAACTATCTCTCGAACTTTTGTTCCCAGGATCCCATCCATGAATGGATCCCACGAGCCGCCGCTATCAGATGTCCGTAGAATGCCGTTTGGACCTACTGTGTAGTAGTAGGTGTTCTCGTCTTGCGCCAAGCCTAAAGCACTACTTTGTGGAGGGAAGTTCGCGTTAAATCCAAGGTTTGTCCATGTTTGTCCTTCATCTCTTGATCGGAAGACCGGATTACCTAAAATTAAAAGTGTTTTGTCATTAACCAAAAGCTTTGTAGGGTTAGCAATCGCTGCATTATTCATGAAAGATCTATCTATAGGTGTTATATCAGTCCACGTTATACCAAGATCAGTTGATCGGTATATCTTACGAGAACTATCGTTCTTTGATTCTAAAGGTTCTTCCTCAAAATAATTTGAACCTGTTGCTACATAAAGAGTATTGTCGGAAGCTGCTAAGGAGTGGACAGCGTTGATTGGATCTACCGACAATTGTTCCCAGACGCCTGAATCCAAACGATAAAGACCTTGTGTTGTGCCAATAAACACGGCATTTCCAATAACAGATGCTGCAGTTATGCTTTTATTTTTTAGACCATTGTTCAGAGATTCCCAATTGGCTCCAGCATCGTCTGATCGAAAAACGCCTTTGTCTCGCAAGGCGAGATACATTACAAATCCCGTGCGGGATTGCTGTTCCTGTTTTTTATCTTTGATTATGAAATCTACAGCACCTCCTTCTGGACGAGAACAAAATATTTTCCATGTTTTGCCATCATCTGTTGATGTTAATATATTATCGGTATTGATAAGATAAAACGTGTCTTGATGCTCAGTTATAATAACATTGAATGTTCTGGTGGGAACAACTGAACTGATATTTTTCCAAGATGTATCGCCTTCTGTCAATTTGTAAATGCCAGTTGATGAAAACGTGTAGATATTATTTTCTGAAGTAGCAAAGACATTATACACGCGCGGACCTGATGGACTATTTTTCTGTGTCCAGTCTGAAGTTAACGTTTTCGCTAAATTGTCTCGGACATTTGTCCCTGTGTCTGCTTTAGAATCTTGTGAACCAATCCCTTTATTTTGGGTGTCAATAATATCTCTACCAACTTTGTTTTGTAAAGCTGGTATTGAAACAATATCCACGATTATAGGTGATTCAGTAATTTCGATTGTCCGTTCAGATACTACATCAAAATTATAAGGTCGTTGAAAGCGGGTAATATATTGATTCATTGCCCCAATTGTTAACAGCAACAAAACGAGAGCGGTCCCGAAAGCAGCCCAAGGCAAGACCGGTTTCGCAACCGTCGGTTCGGGTTTCAGGACATCAACTTTCCGCATTATGTTCTCAGTTAGATCGGTAGATAATTGTAGACTTCTAAGAGTTTCACTGAGCAAGAGTTCCTCTTTGAGTCGTAAGCGGTTTCGCGCACGTCTAAGCTTGCTTTTAACTGTGTTTACTGAGATACCTAAAGTTTCAGATACTTCCTTCGCAGTCATATCTCCGAGATGATACAGGGTAAAAACCGTCCGTTCACTCTCTGGTAATTTGTCCAGCAGTTTTTTGACAATCTCACGGTAATGTTCAACGGCTTCTGTCTCACGATGCTTTGTTTCGTATTCCATAT
>VYFM01000381.1 GCA_009842375.1 Candidatus Poribacteria bacterium
TTATGATCCTTCACCGAAACACAGATTATATTTTTATGATAATAGGGTAAGGGAATATATTAATTTAGATATATTGAATTTAGAAATATCTTATACGCATAGAAAAATGGGTATTCGTGGTAATTTGCCAGAAGGTGTGTTGGTTCGTGGTAATATTATTGATCGGCTACGTTTAGCACTACGTCTTGACAATGAATGGATTTACATGAGTTTTAATATTGAGAAAATAGAGGGAAAACCGGCTTTAACACATGTAAAGGTAGAAGTGACAGATCTAAAGGCATTAGAAGGTGTGGTAGATATTGAAATGGAAGATCAGACAATATTTAAGCATGGACAGTCCTAATGTATTTTATATTTAAACATACAACATTGTCTGAGAAATTTCGCCTAACACCGAGTACGCGATGTTGGATGGGAGTTTATGGTTTGGTTCTGCCTAAGATGTGGTCGGTGGTGACGTTGAAATAGTCAGCGAGTTCTTCAAGCATATCTAAACTTGGTGCAAGAATAGCATTACAGATACGTCCGATCTGGGAAGGTGATACGTCAAGATCTTTGGCTAACCGGTAGCGTGTGATATTGTCGCGCTCCAAAAGCGCGGTTAGGGAAGTTGCGATCCGATCTTTGCGTTCTTGGGATGTTGTTTTTGGCATAGTTCCTTGTTCCAAATGGCGCGTGTGATGTTTAGAATATCACACGCGCCATTTGTTTGCAAGTGCGGTTTAGAAAGGTGTAGTTTTGGCAATGTCAATAATGCTTTTGACGACGTTACCGTAACCTTCGGTTTCAAGTGATTTACGGAGTTCGTTCCATTGTTCCGTAGTCAAGTCTTTACGAGTACCTACTTCGTAATGGACACGGATTGCATCACCAAATTCTTCTCTGGTAACACCATGTTTTTCTAAAATGTCTTTCTCATGTTTGCCGTAGACGGCGAAGCATCGTTTCATTGCTGTAGTAGCGTTGGATGCTTTCGGTGCAGGTAAGGCTTTGGGGTGCCAGTCTACAGGTACGAGTTTCGCGAGTTTGTAGATTGTAGCGATGATCAAATCTTGTGGAAGCAAAGAAAGTGCTGCGTTGCGAAATGCTTTGGTATGTGCTTTCTGTTTAGCAAATGGGTCGGGTTTCCCAAATGCGATTTTCGTTGCTTCAGCAAATCCAGAGCGTTTCATCATCCGATTCGGATTGAGAGGGTCGGGCATTTCAACGGTAACCTCGTATTCCCATTTCTCATCTGATTCGGTGATAACACGTTCTTCTGTGACTTCTGAAATGCCTCGTACTGTTGCTAAATGTTTAATCATGGAAGCGGAAAGCCCTTGCACCTTGCGACCGCCGTGCATGTATTCATAGTAAAATTCATTTCGCATGACATCATTCAGTTGTCCAGCTGCGATTGCTGAGTCCACCACTTCTTGCATTTCATACTTTTCGCGGTGATCTTCAATAAGCGTTTTCGCCATCTCGGTTGCTTCGTCATCGGACATTAAACGGTAACCTTCAGGAATATCAAAAGGTACGTCGTTCTCAGTCACTTCAGTGTTAACATCGTTTTCATAAGTCATTCTAAATTCTCCTTTTATTGTTAATTCTGCGGGGACATGTGAAGTCCCTGCGTTTCTATTTTGGGTTACTCAATTCCGAGTATTCCTTCACGTATGCTGATTTCGGAATTGAGTTCGTCATAATCAAATTCAAGTTCTGCGTAAAGTGCTTTTGCTTTCTTGAGTGCTTTGCCAACGGTATCGTCGAGATCGCCTCCCAAATCTTCAATTTGTTCTTCTTCGTCGGGTACGTCCCAGAGTTCCAGTTTTCTATCGTGTGGGTCTAATATATCAATAAGAGTTTGGAGGTCATCTAATTTTGATTCTAATTCGTCTCTTTCGGACACGGCATTATCAAGGGCTATGTAAGATCCCATATCATCACCTTTCATTAAGTAAAGGCGGGTTTGATCCCGCCACCTTGTTAGTTGACGACTAAACTGATTTTTCCACCTTCAAGCAGTTCTGCGAGAATTCGGGCTGCTTCATCTGTTCTAATCGTCGTTGACGGTTGACGATATGCTGACGGGGGTTGAAATCCAAAGCGTTGGGACTTGTTGCGGACATGTTTGTTGATAAACCGATTGAGTCCGCGTCCTGCAATAGCGAGGGTTTTCATGATAGCGAGGTTGGTTTTTCCAACGTTCTCTTGGGAATACCGATAACTCCCACCGTTCTTAAACTCAATGTCCACATGATAATCACCGATAATAACTTCTTTGATTCCTGATGTGTGGTCTCTGTCTGCGTAATTGATAATCACTTTCTTTCTCCTTGTTCTTTACCTCCCCGCTGTGTTAAAATAAAAATGGCGTTATCTTTATTGGAGAGGTGATACTTGCTGATTCTGATTTCGCCACTTTAGGGGTGTGACCGCACCCCTTATTTTCTATATATAATTATACCACATATTTGCGTATTTGTCAAATAAAAAACGCAATAATAGTGCGGTTTTATCACTATTTTTGCGTTTTTTGTTTCAAGTGGCGGGTTACATGCCACCTGTAATTATTTTTATCTGAGATCGTGATTTTAGGAGTTATGTCATGGTTTTATCCTTTCTATGATATAACTCCTACA
>VYFM01000553.1 GCA_009842375.1 Candidatus Poribacteria bacterium
AAATACTTGTCCATTGGTAAAATTGTTTATATGAAATCCTATAGGTTTCACATATCATTCAATATAACTTACTGGATCAGATAAACCTATATAATGACCAGTTTGCATATTACGATTTTTTCGGATATACTTAACAAAAAACAAACCATAAGTAGGATACCAAACAGTGAGAATTATTCTATATACAGGCAAGGGGGGTGTCGGTAAAACAACCATATCTGCAGCAACAGGTTTGAAATTGGCATCACTCGGACATAAGACGATTGTCATCTCACTTGATGTTGCACATTCGCTCCGCGATTCTTTTGATAGTGAAGAACAACTCATTGCTAAAACAAACGAAAAACAGATACAAATCAATGAGAATCTCTGGATACAAGAAATTAACGTCCAAGAAGCCATCGTTGAATACTGGGACGAAGTTTACAACTACATTCGTTCCTTGCTGAACCGTTCAGGTCTGGAAAGTTTGGTGGCTGAAGAGATTGCAGTTTTTCCGGGTATGGAGGAAATCTGCGCCCTGCTCTATATTAACCAATATGTCAGAGATGAAACTTACGATGTAATTATACTTGACTGTGCCCCAACCGGTGAATCATTGCGGTTCGTTAGCATTCCTACTACCCTTGAATGGTATATGAATCGCATCTTTAAATTAGAGCGCAACCTCGCAAAAATTGCAGGACCTATCATAGAAACTGTCAGTTCTGTCCCAATACCAAAAGACGCGTATTTCCAAAACATCCAGGATCTATTTAAAAAACTTGAAGGGATTGATACAGTCCTTACAAATCCAAAAATAACAACCGTCCGCCTTGTAACAAATCCAGAAAAAATAGTTATCAAGGAAACACAACGAGCATTTATGTACTTCTGCCTTTATGGGTTATGTATTGATGCCGTCATTATCAATCGAATCATTCCTGAAGGAATTGAAGAGAAGTTTTTTGAAGTTTGGAAACAGACACAACAACTATATATTGAGGAAGCTGAAAACTATTTTTCGGATGTACCAATTTGGAAAGTAAACCTTTTCAATGATCAAATAATAGGAGAAACAGGACTACACAAATTGGGAAATATACTCTACTCCGAGATTGATCCAGCCGACATATTTTCTGATAAAAGTCCGTATCAATTTCGGAAAGTTGATGAAGAATATCAACTTGCGATGCAACTCCCTTTTTTGACAAAACAGGAAGTCAATCTTAATAAGCATGGCGATGAACTAATCGTTACCATTGGCGGTTTTAAACGTCATGTTGCACTACCGCGAAGTTTAGCAAACACTAAAGCAACAGGGGCAAAACTTACTGAACAACAACTCGTCGTCACGTTTCAATAAACTATCCGTCCCGTTTCACGTCTCAAATTTCGCCATTAAAGGACAAATGAATCTCAAAACAGATAAAGCCGTACTTACTGTAGCCTTAACCACATTTTTAACGTTCTTATTAGTGTTTTTACTACCAATCAGGTCGTTAAGGATCCGTGCTATTTGGTTGCTATATCCGAACCTGTTACTTGCAATCGGATGGTTCGGTTATCACATCCGAACTTGTATAAACATTGCTGAGAATAAATCAGAAGACCTACTCTGGCAGAGTGTCTTGTTTGGATTCACAGCTACAGCAACATACCTACCGATGGACTGGTTATTTTCCAAAAAAGTTCGGTTCATTATTTACCGAAGTTCAGATTTTTTTGGAAACATTATGACTCCGATTGGTCTGATATTGACGTGGGTGCTTTTTGTGACGTTCGCCATTTACTGTTACCATCGGCTTCAAATGTTTGGATTACACCGATTTGTTGCTTCAGGAATAGTAGGGATAACTGCAGCGATTGGAAGCGTTTTTATTTATGGACTTGGTAAAGAATTATGGGAGTGGAACGCCCTACATGTTGACCACATTCCGAACATTGGATCAGTGCCGATCTTTATGCCAATTACATTTTTGCTCACCTTCATTCTCTGTCCATACTATTATCACCGCACACAACCTGCTTTAATCGCAGGAGTGAGATGTGGTCTTTTCATGGGAATAGCAATGTTTTTGAGTTTTTTCTTATTTTGGCGGAGTTCACTGTGAAAGTAGGAATGGAGACCGGACAACATATTGAAATAACGCATGAGTGTAACCCTATCGCGCCCTAATAATAAGAAATAGAAAAAGATATGATTGACTTACTTGAGAGGAAAAGAATGCGTTCAACAACAATATTAGCGGTCCGTCGAAACGGACATATTGCAATTGGAGGAGATGGTCAAGTCACTTTAGGTGATACGGCTATCAAACATAGTGCGCGCAAAATACGGAAGATATATCAGGATCGTGTTCTCATTGGGTTTGCGGGGTCTACATCGGACGCGTTAACACTCTATGAAAACTTGGAGAAGAAGTTAGAACAGTACCGAGGCAACCTTCAGAAAGCTGCAGTAGAACTTGCAAGAGATTGGCGTAGTGATCGTATTCTTCGACGGGCAGAAGCCTTAATGATTGCTGTTGATGCCAAAGATAGCTACCTTATTTCAGGCAACGGTGATCTAATTATTCCTGACGATGATATACTCGCCATCGGTTCTGGAAGTTCTATCGCACTCGCTGCTTCCAGAGCACTACTA
>VYFM01000220.1 GCA_009842375.1 Candidatus Poribacteria bacterium
ATGCAGAAGGATTACCACCACATGAACGTCAGTTTCCTGGTGGTGCGTCCTCTATGTTAATTGACCATCCTGTTATCATGGATATTCTCAAGGAAATATTAGGTGAAGTTCGGATGGAATCAAGTTGGTTTACCTACCGAAATATGGGAAATGGTGGACCGCAGCCGCATGGTGGAGTGCGAAATGTTAACCCCAATTTTAGCTATCAGTGTACCAATGGTAAGATATACTCTGCCTTGACGCGTGTCGTGTTTGAATTAAATGAAGTTAAGGCAGGCGAGGGCGGAACTCTTTTTTTACCGGGAAGTCACAAAGCAAACTTCCAAATTCCAGAGTTCCATCGAACAACTGAGTCCTCGCTTTTTGAGACATATAGTTGTCCGCCCGGTTCCGCGATTATCTTCACTGAGAATCTGTGTCACTCTGGAGATACGTGGAAGAATCCGGATCGTCCGCGCATTGCTGTCTTTAATTGCTACAATTTTGTTGGTTGTCAATTTCATAGACCCTCCGTACCAAAACATATTATTGATGGGTTACCTCCCGAAAAACAAGCATTTTTCCGTAATGTCTGGGTTTGGCATCAGGGGGGACCTGATAACGGTAAAAACCTCCGTTATGACGGTTGATGATGTGGAAAATAGATGCACATGGCAAATACGACTGAGATATCTTCAGAATTGCTTATCCGTGTTGCCCAAGCGGATGCTCAAAGAGATGTCTCAAAGTGGTGTTGGATGGTGTTTGGGATGTGTCTTAGTATTTTACCTGTTATCAATGTCGTATTGCTCGTTATTGCCATTCTTATTGTAAATCTGTTGATACCGAAAATTGATTTCTCTTTACCGGAACGTGTCGGAATATACTCACAACATCCTGCTCTCTATACCGATCGATACCGGAAAACAGCCAAACGTTTACGTTCTATGCATATTCTTTGTGGGTGGACAATTGGTATTATCATTATAATCTTTTTTTAATTTGTTTTAGGAAGGAGCAAATCTAACTGTATGGTAGAAAAAGAAACACCGTATCAGGATATTAAGGGGCAACTCATTCTGCGCGATCATCTCGCCGCAGACAGAACAATCCTGGCGAATGAGAGAACCTTTCTCGCCTATATCCGCACTGCATTAACACTATTCGTTGCGGGATTATCCTTCATACATTTTAATATTGTGAGTAATCCACTGGCTGATGGTGCAATTGGTGGGTTCTTTATTTTTATTGGCACCTTTACATTTTTTCTTGGACTTTATAGATATAATAAGATGAAAGTGCTTATTCGTGAAATTAAACAGAAAGAATTAGCAGAAGGAATTGGTCATGAAATTTAGAGAAGTTGTTGTAACTGGACAGAACGAGGTTGAACTACAAGTAGGTGAGTTTGATGATTCTATTCAGTCTCCTAACGAGATATTGATAGATACAGAATATACATTTATTAGCAGCGGAACAGAACTTGCCAACTATACAGGAAGGGAACCGAAAGTATTTCACAAAGGCACGTGGTGTGCTTATCCGTGGCGTTCTGGATATGCGAATGTTGGGGTTGTACGTGATGTTGGTTCGAATGTTACCCGTACGGCACCTGGAGACCGTGTCTTTACTTATGGCCGGCATGCGTCAACTATTCGGTATTCACAGGATAGACTCATTGCTCCAGTTAGGGATTCAATTGATCCGGGGGTCGTGGCAGCCTCACGGATGGCAGGTGTTGCGATGACATCCATCATTGTTTCAGAGATAGGAACTAACGCGCGTGTCATTGTTTTTGGATTGGGGTTGGTTGGGAATCTTGCTTCACAGATGTTTCGAATTCATGGGTGTCGCGTTATCGGTGTTGACCCTGTGAAGGAGAGACGTGAATTAGCGGAACGGTGTGGTATCTCGCAAACTGTTGGAGGAGATGCAGAGGAAGTACAAGCACAACTTCAAGACTTAACCAATGGAGAACTCGGTCATATCACTATTGATGCGGTTGGACATAGCAGTGTTGTTATGCAAGCCCTCCGTGCGACTGCGAGTCATGGGCAACTTGTTATCCTTGGTTCTCCGCGTGTTTCTGTTCACGGTGATTTGACAGAACTTCTCTCCGATACGCATTTACGATGGATAACTATCCGTGGGGCGTTGGAATGGTGTGTTCCGATGTATCCTGATACCGGCAACCGCATTTCTCAATTCAGCAAGCAACAGACCATTTTTGATTGGATTGCACGGGGTGAGTTGGATGTTGAATCGCTAATTTCGCATCGTCTTAAACCTGAGCAGATCAAACAAGCTTATGATGGACTTCTGAATGATCCTGATGTTTATACCGGTGTTGTTTTGGATTGGAATGAATAAGGACATAGAACGGCAACGTTTCAATGTTAAACTTTATTGTTCCACGAGGTTACCTCTTTACATAAAGGCAATTCTATTCACTTCTTTAACGATCCCCTATAGTTTGGACAGTTTAATCCTGACAGGATTATAGTGGAAACCATAATTACTTACACACAATTGTAGCGTAACCTGTTAGGTTGCGTATACTCTGCACAAACTGGAAAGTTTGTGCTACAGCACAGTCCAATAGGTCGGTTTAGGTCCTACAGACCAAAAGTGTGCATATATTTT
>VYFM01000146.1 GCA_009842375.1 Candidatus Poribacteria bacterium
AAATAAGACCTATTCTTGAGGAAATTGATGACTTAGCACAACTTAGAGATATACTTCGCGCTATACCTGAAATACAAGACCTTGATGAATTCATGAAATTGTTGGAATATGAGGATAGTTAGGAAATTCAGTGTTTGTGATGTGTAAAGTAGGAGTAGAGAATGTTAGAATTCTGAATTAGAGGAGATTGTTTATGCTCTCACAGGAACAACTTGATTATTATGATAAAAACGGATATATCGGAGTTACAGGTGTATTATCTGAAGCGGAGATTGCAGCACTGCGAAGGGTTACAGATGAGTTCGTTGAAAAGTCGAGAGAAGTCACTGAACACAATGATATTTTCGATTTAGAACCGGGACATTCTCCTACAAATCCACGTGTTCGTCGTATAAAAAGTCCATGCTTATACCATTCTGTATACGATCAGACGCTTCGTCATCCTAATATACTTGGTATTGTATCTCAACTCATTGGAGATGGAATTCGGTACAATGGACATAAACTCAACATGAAGTATCCGGAATATGGTAGTCCTGTTGAATGGCATCAGGATTGGGCTTTTTACCCACATACGAATGATGATTTATTGGCTGTTGGTGTTGTAATTGATGATATGACAGTTGAAAATGGTGCGTTGATGGTAATACCTGGATCACATAGAGGACCGACCTTGGATCATCATCAGAACGGGGCATTTGTTGGAGCGGTAACAGATCCAGATTTTACACCAAATGGAGCTGTTCCAATAGAGTTGAAAGCAGGTGGTATAACGATTCACCATGTGCGAGCATTACACGGTTCTAAACCAAATACATCTGATAAATCTCGTCGACTATTGCTATTTCAATATTGTGCTGTGGATGCATGGCCTCTAAAAGGAATACCGGATTGGAATACATTCAATGACTTCATAATTCAAGGAGAACCGACAAATCAACCACGTATAGTGGCAACACCAGTTCGTATACCGGAACCTTATTCTGAAAAGAAAGGTTCAATTTATGAAGTTCAATCTCTGCTTGAGAACCCAATGTTTAGTAAGAAATCGTGATTTGAATATGAAGAGATAGGATAGAAATTGAATCTCTGTTTACAAAAATTCGGTTATGAAAGTAGGAACTAAATGTGAGATATCCTGACCTTTTGAAATCAATCTACGGACTTGGGTTGACGAAACATCTGCTAAGAAATCAGGAAGTATAAGAAGTTTTATTGACCGACTATAAGGTCGTATTGTCGGTTGCGCAAGAAATTGTTCAATTGTTTCAATATCCACATTTTCTCTGTTTGCTGCAATGAAACAGCATTGTGAAAACAAATGTTGAAGTTCGGATTGGATATCAGTATAGTATTTTGGATCAAAAATCCGTGTTAATGTATCATAACCGACTATGAAGTGGAACTCAGTCATATCAGGATAGATCTCATTTAATGCCTGAACTTTGTCAATATACCTACCGTGGCTTGAGATACCAACTGAGACATCCTTTCGTTCCTCAGCGTAACGATTAAGTGTTAGTAACCTCCCTGCTAATGGTAAACCGAACACATCTTTATCTACATTAACCTTTGCAAGAAGTAGCAGCATTTCATCAAGTTGGAATTTTCTTTGAGCTTCCTCAATCATCTTGATGTGTGCTACAGTGATGGGATTGAAAGAACCTGAAAAGATACCAAGTCTTTTGCCGGGTTGGCAAATCGGCTGTGAAGATTGAGATGTAATCACAATTTTTGGTTGGGTATTGGAATCCAACTGTGATATAAGTTGATTTAGTTTTTGATATTCAGGATAGGATTCAAACTTATCAGAAGTTTTCATTTTTCATCTTTTTTCACTTCTTTCCAAATTTCATCAAGTTCCGCAAGTGTTTGTTCGGTTAGAGTTTTTCCCTGTTTCTCCAATTCATTTTCCATCCGTTTGAAACGTGTGATGAATTTCCGGTTAGATTTTCGCAATGTTTCCTCTGCTTGAAGATCAACAAAACGACACAAATTGACAACTGCAAACAAAAGATCACCTATCTCCATTTCAATTGCCTCAGTGTCATTTGTAGGTAAACTCTCCTTAACTTCAGTTAATTCTTCATCCACCTTCGCAACGACATCGGAGATATTATCCCAATCAAATCCAACTCGTGCGACTCTTTTCTGTATTTTCTGTCCACGTAGTAATGCAGGTAATGCATTAGGTATTCCATCAAGGACTGATTTACGATCTTCATATCCTGATTCTTGGCTTTTTATTTGTTCCCAGTTTTTGACGACATCCTCAGCATTTTCAACATTAACATCTCCAAAAACATGTGGATGTCTACGTATAAGTTTCTCGTTTAAAGTATCAATTACATCATAAATATCAAAATCATCGTTTTCAGCTGCAATTTGTGCTTGAAGCATAATGTTCAGTAGCAGGTCTCCCAGTTCCTCTTTTAATTTATCTGGACTTCCAGAATCAATTGCTTCAACTGTTTCATAGGTCTCTTCAATAAGAGTAGATTTCAACGAAGAATGTGTCTGTTCACGATCCCAAGGACATCCGTTTTCACCTCTAAGTGTAGCTATAACTTCTACGAGCGATTCAAACAAATCTTTCTGCATACAACACCTTTTATACCTA
>VYFM01000206.1 GCA_009842375.1 Candidatus Poribacteria bacterium
CAACAACAGTACCATAAATGTTATCCTTTTGGGACTTAATCTGAACTCTACTCCCCTTTTCAGTATATGCCATTCGAACATAACCTATAGCAATCGTTTGTTTTAGTGTCGGGGCATAAACTGAACTTGTTATCCATCCGATTTCTTTACCACCATCAACTATCGGTGAATTCTGTTGAATAGGTTTTTCTGCCTCTATTATAATCCCTCGTAAAAGTCGATTTGGGTGTCCACGGTACTTCATTCGTGCAACGATCTCTTGTCCAATGTAGCATCCTTTTTCAAAATCAATGGCATGTTCTAATTCCGCTTCAAGTGGGAAAATTGCATCAGATAATTCTGCACCGAATCGCGGTATGCCTGCTTCAATCCTTAGCGACTCAAGTGCGTCCCATCCAACAGGTACAACATCAGACTTTGCTGTTATCATCTTATTCCATAACCATTCCAACCTGTCTGTAGTAGTATATAGATGATACCCAAATTCTCCTACTGTATTTGACCTGACACAACCTACCCATTGGTCTTCTATTTCACAGGAGAGTGAATGATATTCTGATAAGGTTCTAAGTTCTTTCAATCCCAATACCGATTCGACAAGCTCTGGTGATTCTGGTCCGTATACTGCAATTGCCCCAACTTTGTCGGATACTACCGAAAGTTCCACATCATCTGCAATAATGTACTTGTCCAATTCTGCGAAGGCTTGTTCTATACATTCAGGAGCAGTGCTGATATAGATTGTATCTTCAAAGATATAAACCTTTAAATCCGCTATTATTTTACCACGATTTGTTAATAATGTAGCATAATTTCCTTCTCCAACCAATAGGTTTTCTACATCATTAGAGATTAGACGATGCAAAAATGTAGCTCGGTCCTCACCTGTCAGACAAAATGTTCCAAGGAATGAAATATCAGAAATACCAACACTATTTCTGACCGCATTGTGTTCCTCAATAGGGTTGGTGAATTGAACTGCTAAATTCCATTCACCGTGTCTTCCACCAAAGGTTGCTCCAAGTTTTTGATGTAATTCATAAAGCTGTGTATTTTTCATTATTTTTCTATCTGATTTAACAGAATCAGAACATCCTTTCCAAACGCCAGAATAGTTTAGGTTTGCGTAATGCAGAATCACTGGTTATAGGGATGGAAAAGTCAAACACATTAGTAATTGGATATGGACTACCCAATGGACTGACATAAATTGTAAAACCGATTCCAACCGATGATTTTATCTCCTTGAATGTAAAGTCAGCAAAAATATTATCATCATACTCCCATATCCGTCCAATATCCATAAATGTACTTAATGCCCATCCCAAGTATGCATCTGTTCCTGTATCTATAGATATTTCGTCTGCAATTCGATGTTCAACATTGAGCATTATTCTCCTATCCCCAGCAAATGAGTTAAAACTGTATCCACGTAGAGATTTTGAACCACCAAGGTAGAGCAGTCTTTGTCTGGGTAATGGGGCATCAGCGAAATCACCAACTATACGTAAATTTAGGTTGTGTAGTCCAATCAATGGATTATATCGTGCCAACTCAAAATTGTAGACATTATATGTAAGATCTCCACCAAGAAATCTACCAGTTATTTCAACACCGAAATAACCTCTCCAACCACGACGTGTTCGTTCATTTGGTCTCAGAATCATTTGGCTTGCGAGGTTTTCAGCACTATCGAGTCGTGATTTATGAACCCTTGTATCAAAAGTATATTTAAAGGATACCATTCTAAGGGATCCAGTATCAATCCGAGGATTACCAAGTTTTATCAGACCGCTCTGTAAATAACTCCAGTTCGTGGATTTAAACAAATTAGTATGGGTATCAAGAGTATATTCAAGACGTAACTGAGAATATTGTCCAAACTTATATGCTGTCCAAAAATGTTGACCTTGACGTTGAAAATAATTATCAGCAGAAGTCCCGTAAAATGAATCACTTAAACTTATCTCAGATGGTCGTAGACGTAAGTCACCAAAACTATAATCAGTCAGTTTGAATAATCCCACACCTAAAGTCAATGGAATACGTTTAAAGAAACTATTTTCAATTCCAACATGATAATTCAATATTTTACTTGACATACCAATGCTTACAGAACCAAATAATTTTTCGGCATTAATATAACGGGTGTTGAGTGTTCCGCCTGCTCCGAGTGCAACACCATGAACCCGATTATAACCAACTATTGGGAACCAACCCGGTTTTATCAATGATCTTTCTTTAATTTCAACAATCAGTATGTTTTTTCCACCTTCACTTTGCACCTGCCAATCGCCTACTGATTTGAATAGATCGTTGGTGTTGCTTAATTTTTTGTGCAAATTATTGACTTTTGCTTGTCCAAGCGAATGGAAATACACACCATCTGTATCTATATCAAGTGCAGAAATGAGTTCTGTGCGCGAGATTTTCCTATTACCAGTAAAACGTATCTCATCTAAATAACCCTCACTTATGTTATACTGTAATACATCGTTAGTAATTCCATGTGTAACATCCGCAAAAGGAAAACCGCGGTTGAGATAAAAGTCCTTAATCATCCACTGTTTCAACTTCATACTCGCGACAGAAGTATATCCAGTTAATATATCATACCAAT
>VYFM01000409.1 GCA_009842375.1 Candidatus Poribacteria bacterium
ATGTTACAACATGTTTCATAATATCAATCTCCTTCATCTGTTTTTGATATAATACCATGTAGTTAGACTATATGTCTATGCAAAAGGTTCAGACCAAAATACAACATTGAAAAACGAAAATAGGATATAATCAAACAAAAGTACTGTGTAAAGTCACTCTATTCATGTAAGGAGAACATTTATGTATAACGCAGATAAACATTTTGGAACCCTATATTCAACCGTACCAAGAAAGTATGAATTCAGAGAAACCACTCGTGAAGGTATGGTATCTTGGCAAGCCAACTTTCGTCCTGAATTACGGGAAATACTCGGTTTAGACAACATGGAATCTGACCTTGCTGGATATGTCCCAAAAGCAGAACAATTAGATACATTAGATATGGATGATCATATTCGAGAGAGTTGGTATCTATGGGTAGAACCTACTGTACCGTTGCCGTTCTATCTGTTAAAACCAAAGACGATTGAAGGAAAACTACCGTTGATACTTACGCCACACGGTCATAATCATCCACATATCTATGCAGGAATTGCGCACACTGAAAAAGAGGAACAGGAAATGTTGGAAGGTGAACGCGATATTGCACGTCAAGCTGTAGTTGAGGAGGGATATATTGCAATTGCTCCAACAACGCGCGCCTTCGGTGAAACACGCACAGATGCAGATAGAAACAACAATAACACACATTCATGTCGACATCAGTTGGTGCATGATATACTTGTTGGACGCACCCCGATTGGAGAGAGAGTCTGGGATATGTCGCGCCTTATTGATTGGGCAATAGACACGCTTCCAATTGAGGCAGATCGGATTGCAATCACTGGTAATTCTGGAGGAGGAACTGTTTCTCTATTTGCTGCAGCGTGTGAAACACGTATTGCTGTTGCAGTACCCAGTTGCTACTTCTGCACATTTGAAGGTAGCATTGGTACAATCCGGCATTGTGAATGCAACTATGTTCCAGGTGTAATGCGATTAGGTGAGATGTACGATGTTGCTGGGTTGATCGCACCACGTCCATTTTGTGCTATTTCTGGTAGAGGTGATCCAATCTTCCCAATAGACCATGTGGAATTTGCTTATGAACGGTTAAAGGAAATCTACACAGTAGCAGGCGTTGCGGATAGATGTGAGTTATTTATAGGTGACGGGGGACATCGGTATTACAAAGCAGGTGCATGGCAATTTGTAAAGCGGTATTTTGCGTAATAAATGGATACAATCTCATCCTTTTATGATTGCCCATATTGTTATCAAGATGATTTTTATGTCTAAAGCAATTGACCAATTTTCAATATAAAAGCGGTCAAAATTCACACGATCTTCAAGAGATGTATTTCCCCGAAAACCGTTGACTTGTGCCCAACCTGTCATACCTGATTTAACACGTTGTCGAGTAAGATAGTTTGGTATCGATTCTTGGAATGTCTCAATTAAACCTGACATCTCTGGACGCGGTCCTACCAAACTCATATCGCCTTTAAGGACATTGAGAAATTGTGGGAGTTCGTCAAGGCTCCAACGTCGTAAAAACTTACCGAGATTAGTCTGTCGTGGATCATCAGTCTTTGCCCACACATGTCCTACATTTTCTTCCGCATCAACATGCATAGAGCGAAATTTATAGATGTTGAAACGTTTTCCTGCTTTGCCTACACGTTCTTGACAGAATATCGCTTGCCCTGGTGAAGTTAATCGTATGGCTGCTGCTATAATTAACATGAGAGGGCTTAACACTATCAATGCAAGTAGACTAAAAACGATGTCTAATAGGCGTTTAATGATTCCACTCACACCTTGCATCGGTGTCTCACGAAGCTGCAAAACAGGATGTCCTTGAAATAAAGTTACTGCTGTCCCACCAATGATAAATTCGGAGAGTTCGTGTAAAACATTGATCTGAACAGGAATACCTTCACATGTATGTAGTATCTGTAATATTACCTCATTTGACACCTTTGGGGAAACGATGAACAACGTGTCAATACGGTATTCTTGTATAATCTCAAGTATCTGTTCACTCTTACCGAGATATTGAACATGAGAATCTTCTCCAAGATAAATCTCATTATCTGTTGTTTCATCAATCAGACCTACGAATTTATATCCACTATTCTGTCTTTCATTTATGACATCAATAAACGCAGCACTCCGTTCATCATAACCTACAAGTGCTACACGACTCACTCCAACTCCCTGCTCATGTATGGCTTGACGAAAACGGTGAAGCACTAACCTAACAAAAAACAGAAAAACAAGACTGAAGCCTGTGGCAAGTAACATTACCCAACGCGAATATGCAACATGATGATAGATGAAAAAGAGTACTGCTAACGTCCCAATCAACGCAATACATGCAGTTTTACAGAAATCCCAGAAAGACGATAACGAATTATTGTTTTCCTGATCATAGAGTTTAAATCCTTTTAATGTCACCAACCAGATAATAACTGTAACAGGAATTAATCGGATATAGTTATCAAACGGTGGCGTTCCACCCTTATGTAACGCTAACGTATCAAGCCAACCAGATTCAAACCGCATCCAATATGCGATGACAATTGAAGTGGCTATGAAACAGATATCAGATAAAACTGTGAATAATATTAACAGA
>VYFM01000672.1 GCA_009842375.1 Candidatus Poribacteria bacterium
CTGCAGGTGTTGATCGTGGTCGCCGAGGATATCGCCGTCAAGGGCGTCATCCGACGCCACGACGTGGCTGGGCGAATCTTCCACCGCCTGCTCGGAACGCGCAAGTTCCTAGCGACGAACTACACCACGATTCCGGCCGCCGTGCTGCTTGCCAGCTTGGCATTCGATGGTCGGCAGGCACCGTGGAACGACGTCGACTGGTCGTCGCCGAGGGACCTGGCCAAGCTGCGTATCGTGGACCCGGCCTGCGGCAGCGGGACTTTGCTGATGGCGGCTCTGCAAGAGGCGCTGACGCTGCATCGGCGTGCCGGCGGGGACAGCCAGAGCCAAGGGAGGACCATTCGGTTGCTGCTCGAACGTGCGGTGCACGGCTACGACGTAGTGCCAGCGGCCGTGCACTTGACGGCCGCGACGCTCTCGATGGCAGAAACGCGGCAGCTGATCGGAGTGATGCCGCTGTTCTGGATGCCACACGATGTGCACGAGCAGCGAGCTAGGCTGGGAAGCCTCGACTTTCTGGCGCGTTCACCCAGCCGAGGCATTGCGCAAAAGCTGCCGGCGTTCGTGGATACGGAACAGGACCCAGGCCGTGTGACCGGCACAGGGGAGCGTGTCTATGACGCCCAGATGCCAGACGAATGTGATTTGGTGATCGCGAATCCTCCGTACACGCGCGCAGGCGGACCCGGCGGATCGGAGTACACGGACTGGAACCCGATCTTCGGATCAGTGCTCAGCAAGGCGGATGCACGGGCGATGCAGCACGCACTCAGGCGCACCTTGCACGGCACGCCGGCGAGCCTGTATGCCGGTCTGGGGTCGGCCTTCTTGGTGCTGGCTGGCGAAAAGGTGAAGTCGGGTGGGCGGGTTGCGTTCGTGCTTCCGGCGACGGCACTGACCGGGAGTCGATGGAGTCCCATTCGGGAAATGCTGTTGAAGGACTTCGACGTGGACTGGGTGGTCGCGAGTCATGACGCACGCAATCGACACGGCAAGGGGAGTCTTCCGGGGCGCCGTTTTGTGGCGTTTTCCGAAGCTACGCGGATTGCGGAGACTCTGATCGTCGCCACCAAGAAGGGCTACGAGGCGAAGAGCAGCAGCCATCGCACCCGCTTCGTCAACTTGCGGCGAACCCCAGACGAGCCCATTGAAGCCATGGCTTTGGCGAGGGCTCTAGTTGGAGCCCGGATCTCCACACCCGCTGAGGATTGGCAAGAAATCCGTTTGGGGGAGGCGGTTTGGGGCGAAGTCGTCACCATCAAGCAGGCGGAGTTAGACGGCGGGGCTTGGACGTTTTCGACATTCATGCAGGGGAGGCTGGCTGTTCTAGCCCGGGCCCTTGCTGACGAAGGGACTTGGTGTGTCGGGGACCTCGAATACACTATTCCGATCGCGCGGCTGGAAGGAATCTGTGATCTCGGTCCTTATCACATGCAGATCAAGAATCCGAAGCATGGCTTGTTCGAGATCGTGGATACTGACGATCCAACTCGGGAAGGATCGCCGGCGATCTGGCACCATCGGTCGGATCGAGTCACAACGCTCGAGACTGGCGCCAACGCGAGGCTAAGGCCGCGGCCCGACAGAGACACGAACCAACAATCCGAAATGTTGGCGAGAGCAAGCCGCCTCCAGCTGGCAAGCGAGCTGGGCCATGCACCTCAGCGTGCGGCTGCCGTCTTGACGGAACGAGCCGCTCTAGGGGTGAGTTCGTGGATCACGCTATTGCCAAAGCAGTCTTCGCACGGAAAGGAAGAAGCCCTGTGTCTATGGCTAAACGGCACGTTGGGGCTGCTGTTACGGATTGTTCACGCCAACCGACCCTACTTGGGACGGAGTCGGCTGCCGCATGAGCTGGCTCAAACACTTCCGGTGCTGGACGTGGATCAACTGTCGGGAAGCCAGTTGGCGGCGGCCAGCCAAGTCTTTGAGGAACTTCGTCGCAAGCCACTGCAAGGCTTCGCTAAGCTGTGTTCGGACCCTGTTCGGCGGGCGTTGGACCACCGCTTCTTCAAAGAGGTGCTGGGCTATGCGGTAGACGCCGAGCTTGACCTCGTGGCCGAGATGCTAAATCGCGAGCCGGCCCTGACCACACGTCACTGAGGGGTTTCGGCGGTCGGCCTCAGTGCGATCCTTGCCCGCATGCTGGCTGTCCGCGTTCGATTGGCATGGTTGCTCGCGCTGATATGTAGGGGACTCGCGGCTGAGGAACGGTTCAGCGATACCGACCTTGTCTCGCTGCGCGTTGAGTTCGGCATTGGCAATGCCGAACCGACCTCTTGGAATGGCAGCCTCACAGTCTCGGATGGAGAACTTGAGGGGCTTCCCAGTCTGCGTCCGGATGACGAGTAAATGATCTATCGCAACTCTTGGAAACTCACCGCTTACCAGCGCCCGAACTTCTCGTATCCAGCCGCCGAACCCCGCACGGTAAGCTGCCGGCGGTCTGGGCAGTTCTCGAGAAATGGGCCAACGAAGTCCAGTTGCGGCACTACGATGGCACGGCTTGGGGAGACGTGCAGAAGGCCACCGAGAAGCCCGGAGACGTCTTCTTGGCCGAGGTTGAACGCGATAGGACTGCCCAGCGAATCGAGCCTTGCGCAGACGGCTGAGAC
>VYFM01000588.1 GCA_009842375.1 Candidatus Poribacteria bacterium
CAGTGTAAGTGTCCTTCATAATGTTCCTAATCTAACAGACGTAAAAACTCTCAGTGCAGTACTCGAAGGCTTAGGTGCTTCTATTACACGTAAAAATGGATCACTCTATATAGAGCCTATAAACCGAATGGAGTACGAAGCACCTTATGAATTAGTGCGTCAGATGCGCGCATCCATTTATGTCTTGGGACCTCTTGTGGCAAAATTGGGTAAAGCGAAAGTTTCATTCCCCGGAGGATGTGCTATAGGTCCAAGACCCGTTGATTTACATATACGTGGTTTAGAACAATTAGGGGCAAATGTAGATGTAAAAAAAGGATATATTTATGCCCAAGCCGATCAGTTAGTCGGTATTGATATGGATTTAAGAGGTCAATACGGTCCAAGTGTTGGTGCGACTGCAAACGTACTGATGGCTGCAACTTTAGCTGAAGGAACAACCGTGATCCGTGGGGCAGCACGTGAACCACATATTAGTGATCTTGCAAAATTTCTAAATGCTATGGGGGCTGATATTGATGGTATTGGAACATCAGTCTTGACGATTCGCGGTGTAAAACAGATGCATGGAACAGAACACTCAGTCGTCTCCGACGATATTGAAGCTGGAACTTTTATGGTAGCTGGTGCAATTACTAATGGAGATGTTTTTGTTGAAGGTATCACACAAAAGCAAATCCCCGCAATTTCAGAAAAACTAACAGAGGCAGGTGTTCAATTAGATTGGAAAACTACGGGTGTTCATGTTACAGTACCAAATCAACTCAAGGCAATTGATGTAACAACTGTTCCATTCCCCGGATTCCCAACAGACATGCAGGCACAAATGATGGGACTGCTAAGTCTCGCCTCAGGAACAAGCACAATTACAGAAAATGTACATACGGATCGGTTTATACACGCAGCGGAACTGAACAGGATGGGGGCAGACATTAGGCTGGAAGGACGAAAAGCAATCATACAGGGAGTACAATTTCTCAGTGGTGCACCTGTGATGGCTTCAGATTTGCGCGCTGGTGCTGTACTGGTTATGGCGGGTATGGCAGCTGCAGGTGAAACAACCGTATCCCGTATCTATCATATTGATAGAGGATATGAATCAATTGAGACAAAACTAAACAAGCTTGGGGCAGATATTGTCAGAGTAAACGAAAATTGAATAGAAAATAAATAGTATCAGTGAATAATGGAGCAAAATATTCTACCATGTTGCGTATTATTGAAACACCGACATCTGAAAGTAAATCTTTCCTTGAAAAACTAAACGAGCGCGGTAAATTAAAGGATGAAAACATAATAAGAACTGTACGCCGCACCTTGAGTGAAGTCCAAGCTGAAGGTGATAAGGCAGTCGCACGATATACGCGTAAACTTGATGCACCAAGACTTTCTGCTAAAGGTCTTAGAGTCCAACAACGTGAATTCAAGCAAGCATACTCTGAAGTAGACTCAAAGTATATTGAAGCAATTACACATGCAAGGAAAAACATAGAGAGTTTTCATCAAAAGCAGATGCGAGCATCTTGGATTTCTACTGAAGAGGATGGTGTCCTGTTGGGTAACCTTATCCGACCATTAAGACGCGTCGGTGTATCTGTACCCTCAATTAGTCAACTATTGGTGTCGTCTCTATTAATGAGTGTTGTCCCCGCAACTGTTGCTGGTGTAGAAGAGATAGTTCTTTGTATGGGACCTATGCGTAACAGACAGATTAACCCACATATGTTAGTTGCAGCTGCTGAATGTGGCGTAGATGAAATCTATAAATGTGGTGGAGCACAAGCAGTAGCTGCGATGGCTTATGGTACTGAGACAATTGCAGCCGTAGATAAAATAGTCGGTCCAGGCAATCTATATGTTCAGTTGGCAAAAAAAGAGGTATTCGGACACGTTGATATTGACAAAATAGCAGGTCCAAGTGAAATACTCGTAATTGCTGACAGTACTGCCGACCCAGATTTCGTTGCAGCCGATCTTATCTCTCAAGCTGAACACGGGGCAGAATGTTCTGCTATACTTGTTACAACATCCCTCGGATTTGCTGAGCAAGTTAAAGGGGCAATAGAACTTCAAGCACAGACACTTCCTCGTCAATACGAACTTGTAAAAGCATTTGAGAATTATGGTGCTGCTATAGTAGTCAATGATATAAATGAAGCAGTTGATTTGGCAAACTATATCGCACCAGAACATGTTGAATTACACATTGAAAATCCATTGGAATGGATTGGAGAAATAAGGAATGCTGGTGCAATCTTTATAGGACCCTATTCACCTGAAGCGGTTGGTGATTATATTGCAGGTCCAAACCACATACTCCCAACAGGTACAGCTGCCCGATATGCCTCTCCATTAAATGTTGATGATTTTCTGAAAAAGACCAGCATCATCTCCTATACAAAAACTGCTTTAGAGAAAGTTACACCGGATGTCGTCAAACTTGCAGAAGTGGAAGGTTTGGAAGGTCATGCTGCTGCTATGAAAATCCGTTTTGAAGATTAATAGAATTCTACATACATTTTTAGATAGTATTATATTAGTCTATAATAGTGAAATCCAAATATATGCACACTTTTGGGCTGTAGGACTTAAACCGACCTATTGGACTGTGCC
>VYFM01000075.1 GCA_009842375.1 Candidatus Poribacteria bacterium
GGTCATAAATAATCTGTAATGTCAATCAGGGTATGTATTAACAGCGTTTTACAAAATTCTTCAATTTTCGTGTTGACTCTGAAAACTCTGAATCTTTGACTCATATTATTTGCGATTAAAGAAGAATAAATCATTAGATAGATTATACAAACAGAATTTGAGAGCATATCAAATGAACGAACCGAATCAACCAGAAGATTATCTACAACGACTACGCCATTCTACAGCTCATATTATGGCTTATGCAGTTCAGCAACTGTTTCCTGATGGTGAACATACCGTCAAATTAGCAATTGGTCCCCCTATTGAGAACGAATTCTATTACGATATGGAGGTGCCACGTCCAATTACACCAGACGATTTTCCTGAGATAGAAAAGCACATGAAGGCTATGATTAAATCCAATGTGCCATTTGTACAGGAAACATGGACTTATGAACAAGCACGGGAATGGTTCGCTGAACGTAACCAGAAATTTAAACTTGAACTAATAGACGGTATTTCTGACCAAGCTGTGAATGCTTCAGAGGAAGGCGTTGCGGACGAGGGTGTCTCTATCTACCATAATGGAGATTTCACAGATCTATGTAAGGGACCGCACGTTGAAAAAACACGTGAATGTAGACATTTCAAGCTTCTACGTGTTTCAGGAGCATATTGGCGAGGAGATAGCAACCGTGAGCAGCTGCAACGGATATATGGAACTGCATGGGAAACAAAAGATGATCTGCAAGCGTATCTCAAACAGCGCGAAGAAGCTGCTAAACGAGACCATCGGAAATTGGGACGTGAATTGGAACTTTTTCAGATGCATCCTGAATCACCAGGTAGCGTGTTTTGGTTGCCAAAAGGAGCATTCATCTATAACCATCTATCTGAAAAAGTAAGAAAATTATATCTCAGTGAAGGTTATCAAGAGGTACGTACCCCGCTTATCTATGATAGTAATCTATGGCAAACTTCTGGTCATTGGGAACACTTTAAAGACGATATGTTTCTTATTGAAAATGAGGAAGGTGAACCGACAAGCGCGCTAAAACCGATGAATTGTCCCGCACACATGTTGATATACAAAAGCACGTTACACAGTTATCGTGATTTACCATATCGACTGTATGATCAAGGTGTATTACATCGCAATGAAGCAACAGGAACGTTGAGCGGCTTATCTCGTGTACGTCAATTGTGTCAAGACGATGCTCACATATTTATTCCTGAGGATCAAAACGAGATAGCAGACGAATATGAAAGAATCCTTGAACTTTTTGGAAGAATCTATGGAGCATTCGATCTACCTTTCCGATGTGATTTCAGTACTCGCAACCCAGAAAAGTATATGGGAGATTTAGAGGTATGGAATAAGGCAGAAGATATACTTGAATCTGTGTTAAAGAATAACCAAATTGATTACTCAGTTAACCCTGGAGAAGCTGCATTCTATGGTCCAAAACTTGATTTCCAAGTTCGAGATTCTTTGAATAGAGATGTGCAATGCGCTACAGTTCAACTTGATTTTCAATTACCCGAAAGGTTTGAATTGACATATATTGCACCAGATGGCTCAGAAAAGAGACCTGTAGTGATTCATCGGGCTATTTGTGGCAGCTTTGAACGGTTCATTGCTATGTTAATTGAACACTATGCTGGGGCATTTCCAACCTGGCTTTCTCCAGTGCAATGTACTGTGATGACAATTAGTCAGAAATTCGTAGATTACGCTACTGAAGTACAACAACTTCTAATACAACAAAATTGTCGTGTTGTATTAGATAATAGTGATGACAAAATTGGAGCGAAAATCCGTCAAGCTCGTCTTCAACGAATTCCGTATATGTTGATTATTGGTGAAAGAGAACAACAAAATCGAACTGTCAGTGTCCGGAGTCGTGATGAAGGTGATATTGGTGCGATGGATCTTGATAGTTTTGTTGAAAGAATATCACGTGAAGTAGATTTAGAATTTTAAAATATCAGTTGTTGACGCAGGATTATTCTCCTGCTACATGTCAAGGTATTTTTACCTACTCTAAATAAAATAGGAGCGAATCAAATGTATAGAATATTGTCGTGCATTCTTCTCATTGGGACCATCGCTGTTATGGGATGTGCACCAACAAAGCAGGTTACACGAATTGATAGTGACACCACCGTTGATCTTTCTGGTCGTTGGAACGACTCAGATTCACGGATGGTCGCAGAACAGATTATTGATGATTGTTTGAACCGTCCTTGGATTAACAACCATGGTATTGACACAGGTGGTAAACCTGTTGTGATTGTTGGGGCAATTAGAAATAAGAGTAATGAACATATTCCAACACAAACATTTGTAACCGATATTGAAATGGCATTTATTAATTCTGGAAAAGTCAGAACTGTTTCCAGTAAAGACGAACGTAGTGAAATCCGAGAAGAACGCGCTGATCAGAGTGCAAACGCATCTATTGAAACAATAAAACGGATGGGGCGAGAACTCGGAGCAGATTTCATGATGACCGGTGAGATCAACACTATTGAGGATCGCGAAGGTGGTAAACAGATCATGTTTTATCAGACAGATCTCACTTTAACCAAAATAGAAAGTAATGAAAAAGTATGGATCGGTACAAAGA
>VYFM01000221.1 GCA_009842375.1 Candidatus Poribacteria bacterium
ATCCTAAATCCCATTAATATAGCATTACAAAGGATGAATAAATGAAAACTCAATATATCTTATGCAGCCTAATTCTAATACTTCTTTCTTGTAATCAAACAAAAGAACCTGTAGAAAATATAAAACGTGATTTAGTAATAAATGTCAGTACGGAGGTAGGAAAAGACACATTTGAGCATGTTGGAGAAGCGATAGGTAAGGTGCAAAAAACTGATGCATTTTTGTCAATATTTGTTCCATCATATACGCACGATAGGTATACACCTTGGTCAATGCGTATCTTCTTCTACAATATTGCGGGAAAGTTTTTTCACGATCCCTCAACAATTGAACAATCAAAAGAGGAATACGGCAATCGCGGAACAGTACGAACACTGATTACACACGTTGGTTATGAAGATGTTAAAACTGACAGTGGACATTTTCCAAATTGTCTAAAACAGAAAACCTTTGTAACTGACAATAGTCCTGATGAACGCAAGGAATTAGAAAGTGCTTTGGTAAATGGTACTCGCTATATGTGGTTTGCTCAAGGTGTTGGCATTGTAAAGGTCCGATATGAACATTCAAACGGTATAGTCACAGAAGCGGAATTAATTGATTACAATATACCCGACAAGAGTAATGCGTATGTTCCAATCACACCTGGTACAACATGGACTTATCGATGGAAAAACGACTACTACAACCATACACTTATTGACAAAATAACAGTTCAACCAAGGAAACCAAAGAGAGAAGGATTTCCTCTTACGGTTTTAGTTACAGATGAAAATGGCATTAGGAGGGGAGAGAGTAAATTCGAGATAATCAAAACACGGCAGCATTTGGAAATAGTTGTAGGGGGAGGATCGTATGGAGGAGAACACAAAGGACGTGAATCAGTTCCAGGTTCGTCGAGTATTTTTTCAGATTATCTCAGTACCATCTGGGCAAAATTACTACAATACCCTTTAAGCATAGGAAAAACATGGGAACAGGAAGGAATGTATAATTCTCGTATACAGTCAACATTGGTGGGTTATGAAACAGTTGAAATTGGTTCGAACAATTACGATCAGTGTCTCAAGCTGAAATCTGAGTTTACTGGAGCAACTATAGACTCAGACGCTAACGAGGATACACTTCAACGCATTGCTATGCTTATCGGCACGCGTTATATATGGTTCGCAAAAGGTATCGGTATTGTGAAATTGCGATATGAACATTCAAACGGAATTGTTACTGAAGCGAAGTTAACTGAATACAATGTGCCAGAAACAAGCGATACGTATTTCCCCTTGAATCTTGGTACAACTTGGACATATACGTGGCATAACGACTATCATTTAGCACCAATGACTGAGAAAGTTAAGGTTGTTGAACATGGTAGTGGTTTTGAAACACCGTTAAGTCATGCTCGGTATACTGTCACTGTATCTGAAGATAAACCATCTGAAGCAAAAATTGAATGCACATTTACACCCGTTGAGGAGAATGGGAAATCAATTAAGCTACGTCAAAGCACAGACAATGCTTATATCCCAAGCCATACAATCACTTTAGTAGATTCAAAAAACCATAGAGCAAATAGGTCGGGTGGAGTAGGTAATTGGGACTTTAGATTTTCACGTGGGTACATCTCTCCACTAAAATTAACATATCATGTTTCCTTAGAAAATGCGCTTCGGATAAAAACATATAGAGAAAATCGTAGGGAAGAACAGGGTTTGCCACAAGTACTCCGATATCAAACATTGGAACCTTATCTAATGGATGACAGAATGTTTTGGACTGGAAGGGCGTTATTTATGGTTGGTGGGACAAACAGAGACATTGAAGTTTCATTTAATCTTCCTGATGGATGGAATGCATCAACACCGTGGACAAGAATTGGAACTAAGGGTAATAATTACGCAGTTACAGATCAATCTGAACTGATTAACTCCTTATTACTCATTGGACAACACAGTGAGGAGATAGCAAATTCAGGAAAGGTGAATGTTACGCTTGCAATTGGAGGTAACCTTAGTACCAATGAGAAGATAATTGATGACACTGTAGAAAATTACCTGGGTGCATACTTAAGATTATTTAAAGATGGTCCTGAGGATAATGTGTTATTCATTATAAACCCCAACCCAGAAGACGACCAAAAAGGTGGGGAAGGTCGCGGTATTACCCGAAGCGTCAGTATTCTAATGGACAACTACATAGATGAAACAGATAAACATTTATGGGCACCATTCATTGGACATGAAGTCTTTCATGTGTGGAATGGATTGACTGCATTGGAATCCTTTAGCGGACACGAACATTGGTTTAAAGAAGGAATAACAGAATATTATTCAAATCTTGCTTCAATGCAACTTGCTTATCTTTCTGAAAGTGAATATTTGGATAGATTGGAATATGCTTGTGAAGTGTATTTGTCAGCTTTAGATGAATTCTCAATTAGTGAGGCAAGAGATTTACGATTAAGTTATCAGGGTGGTAATGTAATTGCTGCTGCCTTGGACTATGAAATTAGAGATCATAAGAAAAACAGAAAAAGTTTAGATCATGTCATGCAGCAGATGTATAAACAATTTGATAATGTCAATGAAGAATACACACAAAGCGATATCATTA
>VYFM01000154.1 GCA_009842375.1 Candidatus Poribacteria bacterium
TGTGGACACTAAGTTGTCAACTTTTCTTGAATTTGTGTCATTTTTATGTTAGAATTTGATTTTTACATGTTTATCAAGATGTCAAGTTGTATATGGTGAAAAATATGAATAAAATATTGTCAGAAGTTGACCCTCAAATCGTTGAGATTACCACCAATGACTTGGCACGTCAACAGAATTCTTTGATGCTGATTCCCTCCGAAAACTATGCCAGTCGGGCAGTAATGGAGATTCAGGGAAGTATCTTGGCGAACAAATATGCTGAGGGATACCCCGGTGAGCGTTACTATAACGGTTGCGAGTTTATGGATGATGTTGAATCACTTGCAATTGACCGAGCAAAAGCTCTTTTTGGTGCTGAGCATGTGAATGTCCAACCGCATGCAGGAACCCAAGCAAACATGGCTGCATACCATGCACTTCTTGATCCAGGAGATACTATTTTAGCGATGTCTCTTAGTCATGGCGGACATTTAAGTCATGGTGATAAGGTTAACTTCTCTGGACGCTATTACAATGTTGTTGCTTATGGCGTAGATACTGAAACAGAATTAATTGACATGGAACAGGTTGCACAACTTGCTGCAGAATATCAACCAAAACTGATTGTTGTAGGCGCGACTGCATATCCACGTCAATTTGACTTTAAAGCATGGCGTGATGTTGCAGATTCAGTGGGTGCATATCTCCTTGCAGATATAGCACATATTGCTGGTCTTATTGCAGGAGGCGTTCATCCCGATCCCGTTCCTTACAGTGATGTAGTTACAACTACGACACACAAGACGTTAAGAGGTCCGCGGGGAGCGATGATAATGTGTAAAGAAGAATATGCAGCTCAAATTGACCGAGCAGTGTTTCCTGGTTTGCAAGGAGGACCGTTCCTACACACTATTGCTGCAAGAGCAGTTGCTTTTAAGGAAGCTGGAGAACCTGAATTTAAAGCATATCAAGAACAAATAGTAAAAAATGCAAAGATACTTGCAGAGAGGTTAATTGAGAATGGCTTCCGTTTAGTGAGTGGAGGCACTGAGAACCACCTGATGCTACTTGACTTGAGTTCCAAATATGAAAAATTAAGTGGAAGACAAGCTGCGGATCACCTTGAAGATGCGGGAATTATTGTAAATAAGAATACTATACCATTTGACAAAAGGAAACCGAAAACTACAAGTGGAATCCGACTCGGCACCCCAATGGTTACTACCCGCGGTATGAAAGAAGACGCTATGCTTCAGATAGCAGATTTTATTGCTGAGGTGCTTGAGAATAGACAAAAGACATCCATAAAAAAAGGTATCAGAGAAAAGGTTAAGGAATTTTGCACACAATTTCCGATTTATGAATATTTATAGTAAACTTTTAGATTATTGAGACACTTTGATAAACCTATTTTGGAACATACACTACAATAGTAGTTGTAGGTTGAGTAGAGCGGCAATAAACCAAGAACCCTTAGTAATACACAGAACTTTGATGTTCAATGGACTGTTGAAGAAGATACACACAGCGAAATCCTATGAGCCAATACGGGTAGCGGAATACGTTGGGTTTCACTTGACGTGCTTTGAACATCTATCTACTGAAAAACAGGTTTATATTTGCCCGATGGAAACCGGCTTTTGATTACCGTTCTACCCCACCTACATGATGAAACAATCCGTATATCGAACTCATGTTATACTATACAAAGAGGGAACAATGAGCAGAAGTAATGTATTATGGGTCGATGAAAAAACGCTTTCAAACGACATAAGTGGAAAAATTTATATCGTAACCGGAGCCAATTCCGGTGTTGGTCTTGAAACTACAAGACAATTGATTAAGCAAGGTGGTCATGTAATAATGGCATGTAGAAGACCCGACGCAGCAGCGGAAGTTGCTAAAAGTTTTACCGGATTAAAAGGCAGTTATGAAGTCATAAAATTAGACCTTGCTGACCTACAGTCGGTGAGAGATTTTGCTGATGAATTCTTAAAGAAATATGATAAACTGGATGCTTTAGTGTGCAATGCAAGACTCGTGACCTTTGGCAGTAAAATTGAACGTACGAAAGACGGATTTGAGATGGCCATAGGTGTTAGTTATTTCGGGCATTTCCTTCTTACCGAATTATTGCTTGATGTATTGAAGAAAAGCACTCCATCAAGAATGGTTATTGTTTCGTCCGTTGTTCATGCTGGAAGTAAACGAAATCGACCAAATGTGCATTTGGAAGACTTGAATTTTAACACAAGGAAATTCAATAATTTCGCTGCTTATGCTGAGGCTAAAGTCGCTGTTGTATTATATGCAATGGAACTTTCGAAAAGACTAGAAGGCACAGGTGTTATAATAGCTTCCGTTCACCCGGGTTGGGCAAGATCGAACTTCGGAGGTAATAGTTTGGTTATGAGAATCATGAGAGTGGTGATGGCACCGCTGAGTCCTTTTATCACCGACAGTAATGAGGAAGCAGCTCAACCATCACTTCATTGTTTGCTCTCTGATGATGCACCAAATCATTCAGGTGCATATTTTAGCCAAAGTAGTGTGCTCTATAGAGACAAAGAATGTAGAAATGGCGGTTGGCCCATGACATCTCCAAATCCGAATGCCAGAAATATGGAT
>VYFM01000205.1 GCA_009842375.1 Candidatus Poribacteria bacterium
GTCAGTTACATCGGGCGGGGTGTTCACGGCCGCGAACATGAACGTTTGACACCGACTACAGCAACACCATCGACAGCCTGGACAACATCGATTCCATCGACTCCATCCGGACCGGCGGGCAGTCCGTCACCGCACACGTCTGCGAACAGGCCAGGCTCCACGGAGCCACCCCGGAACGCGGCGAGTTCGATCCCCGCGAAACCTGGGAGCGGGAAACCGCGATCACTGCGGTGACCGAAGCGTTTGCTCTTCTCGCCGACGGCATCGGCATCACCGGGTTCCAGATCGCCGACGAGGCCGGGTCACTGCTCTGGGGATTCGTCAATTCACTCGACGCACAGATCCGGCGGCTGGACCGGAGCGTCGACCGCATCTCGCCCGAGCTGCGCGACCTGCAGAAACAGCAGGACGGAACCGAGATCAAGTCCCGGGAACTGGAACTGTTCACGGACCGGGCGCGGAACCTGGGCGGGCGGCGCGACGCGTTTGAAGAAATGCGGGACGCGGCTGCGGCCCAGTACCTCGCCCAGACCGGGGAGATGTGGCGGCCCCGGAGCGGATCGCACACCAGCCGAACCGGTTTGTTAACTTCTGCATCAATCGATGCTCGTGATTTTATGAGAGCCCGCGAGAACCGGAAGATGAAAGAAAACCTGCCCGACGGAACCCTGATCGCCATCGCCGGCGGAAAGGACGGCGACCCCGACGCGGTTTTTCTCAAGCTCGACGCGGCGCGCCGGAAATACCCGGACATGGTCCTGGTCCACGGCGGCGGACCCGGCGTCGAGAAGTTCGCGGCCCGCTGGGCGGAAGCGCGCGGCATCCACCAGATCGTCTGCCGTCCCGACTGGAACGCCCACGGCAAGGCCGCGCCCTTCCGGCGGAACGCCGAGATGATGAACCTCCTCCCGAAAGGTTTGATCCTCTTCCCGTCCGACTCCGGCATCACCGCCAACCTCGCCGACCAGGCGACCGGCTTCGGAATCCCCGTCCTCAAGGTCGGTGCCGCGTGAGCCGCATCGCCGACATCAGGGCCGCGTCGTCACGGCGCGGCCCTGCCTCTCTTCCCCGGTGGGAGTTGCGCGTCGCGGCGGTGGCCGCCGCCTTGTCCTCGACCTCGGCTCCGCCGGCCGGCCCGGTTCGTGATGGCGATGGTGATGGCGACCGTGGTCGAGCCGCGTGCGGTGACGACGATCGAACCGTCGCCGTCCTCGTCCGTGTCCGCGTTTCCATCGGCGGCCGGTTCAGCGCTCGCGATCCCGTCTCCGCGTTCGTGGTCATCGCGAACGTGGACCGGATCGATCGTCACGCCGGCCCGGCTGGTGATCACGGTGCCCCGGTCGGTGATCACGATGCCGGTCACCACTCCGATCATCGGCGCCCGCTTCGCGGCGCCATCCATCCGAGGTCCCGTTCAGTGTACCGCCGGTCAACCGTTCCCGTCTCCGGTCGGTCTGCCGTCAGAGTTTACCTTTCGGTACAGAGTGCACCGGGCGGTACACCGTTCACGACCTTCCGCCGGGCCGAAGATACTTCTGAAAAGTGTACCGGCCGGTACGGGGATCGGCACCCCGATCGGTTTGCTCTTCCTTCCCGACCGCTCACTCGCCGCGGCGGCTCCATCCCGCCGCTCTCGCCGGCGTCGATTTCCCCTTCGGTTCCTCTCCCGGATTTTCCGTTCCTGACCGCCCCGCGGCGGTTTCTCTCTCACACCCGACGCACCTGGGGTGCAATCAACAGCAAAGGCGCGCTCGACCGGCGCTCCCCAACAATTCCCCCGCCAAATCCCGACAGGCTGATGCCGGAAACACTTGCCACCGATCGGTGGCGCCTCGTATTCCATCAGCATACGAGGCCAACCTGCTGAATTCATGGGGGTTCCCAAACCGGCGTATTCCGATGGCATACGCCGGGGTCTAGCTGAAGTCCTACACGTAATGCGGCGTGTTGCGAGGGGATACCAGATTGGTGCCGCGCAGGGGTGCACTCACCGATGATGTGCCCGAAATGACGTCAGGGGCGGATCCGGGTCGATCAAGGCACCCTGGGCCGGTTCGACTCCCGGTTTCGTGAAAACCGGGGCGGGATTTCAGCTTCCGGAGTGCCACAGGGGTCCGGTGCTGAACACGAAAGCCATCACCAGAACCCTCCTGACCGCCATCATCGGTGGGCGAATTGGCCCTCGAGTTTCCCATTGCTGATGGCCATCAGTGCCTGGAATGACCGCCGGTTGCCGCCGGCAATGTATCTTTGCTGGCCAAAACCGGCCCGTTTGGCGGGTATTTTTGGTTCTCGGAATGGTCTCCGGTGATCACGACGGACCTCTGGACAAGATGGCATGGCACCCAAAACACCCGACTCCCAGGCCAGTTACAGGAAAAAACCCGTTCGACGCAGAAGCCATACTACCCCTCGCAAGCGGCCACCCGGAAAGGTAAAACACTCCCCGGGCCCGTGCTACACTCCGCCGCCCAGGCTTCCTGCAATCGCCCCGGCAAAATTTCTTTCGGGGAATGGTGGCGGCAGCCCGGAAAATGATTGTGATACGAAATGCATTTGCCCCCGGCAGCCGTCACTGTGCTGCCGGGAAATTTTCCGGCAAGGCCTG
>VYFM01000431.1 GCA_009842375.1 Candidatus Poribacteria bacterium
GATTCACGCCGGAATGCCGCCGAAAATCGGGGTTTTCTGCCTGACACTATTTAGCCATACGGAATGATCACGGTAAGAAGCTAAGGGGTGGTATCGGGTTGATCTGCACTGGATGCGATCGGTCTCCGACGGATTCCATCCTTCCAGTAATGCTATGCATTGGGAGAAAGTTCGTCCCGTGCCAAGGCACCCGCTATGATCGTTGCAATGGCGGCGCAGGAAACGATGGCGAGGTTCGCCCCAAAGTCGGTTGGAGTATGTGCGTCATCGCCATGGCCATGACGGTCTCCGAGTTCGTGAGCGGTGTCGTATGAATGGCGCGCCAGACCCCGCAATGAACCGAAAATCTTTCTCGTATGGTCACCGTTTACACGAGCAAGTGACTCGATGTTCGTATGCTCGCAAAGCGCATCAAGATAATCTGGCAGTTGTTTCTTTGCCGGAAGCGGCAGTCCCAGGCGTTCAAGCGCGATCCGGCAGATTGACTCGCAGGCACTGGTGCAGGCGGTGATTGCTCCTGGTTTGTCCGTGGGCAGACGGCGCAAGCCTTTGTTAAGCAGGCCGGAAGCCTCTTTCAACTCTGACGACAGGGATTGGTCGCTTGCGTATTCCAGAAAATCGGCCATTGTGGAGGTACCGGCGACCTGTGCAAGACTGAGCCCGCTTTGTGCCAGTCCCTGTTCCAGGGCATGTAGAATTTCAGACGATAAGATAGATTCCTGCTCGCGCAGTAATATGGCTGCCATCCTGATGAGTATCCCGTCCGCTTCGGGTTTTTCGAAATCTTCATATACGGTGTCGACCATCTCGCACATCAACTCTGTTTTGGACTTGTAGTCGGCAGCTCTCATATTGTTGGATACTTTGATACCCATGATTCGATCCGCTCTGGCGCCAGCGTGAAGCGCCAGTCTTTTCAAATCCCCGCGTGATGTTTCCGAGTGGACAAAATCCCGAATAGCGCCAATTGTCGAAGATGTCAGTTCTCTATTCATCAGTTCTTGCTTCAGGGAAGAGCTGGTTTGTGCTGGAAATTATGCGGGATCGTTGTCATCCAAGATGGACCTGGGAGATGTGGTTTCTTCCACAGGCGGTGCAATGGCGCCACCAGGGTCCGGCACGATCGTGGAGATGAATTCCCGGATTTCCTGAATATCTTTCCCTTTTCCGGCCGCGACCAAGTCCCTGGCAATGGCCTGCGCGGCGAACAGGGAAGACCGGGCAACCCGGATTTCAGCCTCGGTGCTGGGCCATTCGCTACGGTCGAGGGCGTCCATGACCAGGTTGACGATGAGCTGGTTCGGTGAAACATCGCGTTCCCGGGCGGCATTTTCTATGCGGGCCCATTGTTTGGGAGTGACCCGGATGTTCTTCTGAATGGTCTGTGGCATCGGATTTATGTTCTCTTTTCTGTATTGGGGGGCATTGTTCGGCCCGGATATTACCAGTGTTCCGTCTGCAGTATTTTTAAATTCGTGGATCGCACCGGGCTGGACGGTGCCCTTGGGTAAGTGACCGGATTGGTGTCGATCAACAGGACGCGCAGCGATGCGCGATACCAGATTGGTAGTTCCACAGGGCCAAGGCAATTTCCAGTGTTGCCTGGAGGCGGTGTGGGATTGCCCGGGCGACACGCAAGATGCTGATTTCGTTCATGTGTTTTGCCGTGCAATACGCCTGGTATCGGATTGGTGGCAACTATTCCCGGCACGACAGTCCTGCGCAGGGGTATGGGGGATATCGGGGTGGCGCGGACAATGGCAGGCATGGTCAGCCGTGGCACGCCATGCATCAACGATGCGTCGGGTGTGAGAGAGAAACCGCCGCGGGGCGGTCAGAGACGGAAAATCCCGGGGAGCCAGTGAAGGGAGAATCGATACCGGCGAGAACGGCAGGGTGAAGCCGCCGCGGCGAGTGAGCGGGCGGGAGTGAAGCGGGAACGATCGAAGGTACCGATCGCTCGTTCGGTCAGTACACTCGATGGAAGTTCCGGACGCACTGACGGAAGTGTCGAACGGAAGTGAAGACACAAGAGCGGGGTCGATCCCTGATGGCGATGACGACGGCGTCGGCCACGGTGCGAAACATCGTGCCGACAGCGGAGACCGAGGACGACGCGGCCGTCCTGTCCGCCGGAGAGGCGAAGCATCGACGGAGCGGACCGCGGAAGTGGGAAGCCTGGCGCACGGCGAAGCCGGCGCTGGAGTTGCGTGGGAAGATTGGGAACGTGCCGGCGAATGCCGAGGGATGAAGATTGAATGGCCGGTCGCGGCGCAGCCCGCGACGGCGAGAAGGAAACGCGGTGCGAGCGAAGCGAGCGACGCGAACCACGCACCGGCCGGCGCACAGTGGCGACCATGAAAAAAGGGCCACGCCGGAACGGCGCGGCCCTGTCGGTGACTTACTGGCACCGAAGCACCGGGATGCCCACGCTCTCCGCCTTGTCGCCGAGGTTCGCAGTGATGCCCGAACCCGGGAAAAGAATCAATCCCTTCGGCAGAAGGTTCAGCAGGTCGTCGTTCCTTCTGAACGGCGCGGCCTTCCCGTGGGTGTTCCAGTCGGGCCGGCACACCACCTGGTGGACGCCGCGGGCCTCGGCCCAGCGC
>VYFM01000690.1 GCA_009842375.1 Candidatus Poribacteria bacterium
TATCATTTTCTTGTAGATATTTTGTCAATGTGTCTTTAATTTTTTCATATACATCACGATGGATAAAGAAGTTGTCCGATGTCTTAATAAACTGTCCAAGATTTAATAGTGCATAAAATGTAGATTCTAACACTTGCGGTGTATATTCGGGAAGTAGCGTATTTAATTCATTAAAACTGGGTGTATTAATTCCTGCGTCTAAAAACAGTGTTTCCAGAGTTTCTTTAGCAGTAGACTCTTCAGCAGAAAATTGGATTTCATGTGTTGTCAACCTTATGAGATTACCGTCTTTTTCTATTTGTTTTGATTTAATAAGCTGGTCTGTCAGTTTTTCAAAACCGACCTCGTCCAGATCAAGTTCACGACTAAGTTGCGAGGCATTTTGACCTGCAAGTAATGGTTGTTTTTCATGAAAATTCGCCAAAGAGGACAGTAGTTTATCAATAGTCCCATTTGTCCGTGAAGCATCAGAAACGAGCGGAGTTCTGCCTGATTTGTCCCAACGGACAATCTTCTCTTCTGTCTCTAAAGTATTCAATATGTTTTTGACTTCGGCTTGCGAATAAGGCAGGTAGTAATAAAGGTACGACTCTTCCACACAGAGGGTAGGACTGTTTTCTAAAACTGCATTGACGACTTGAGAATCATCTGCATCTTCCCACTGTGCTAAATTATCGATCGTTTCTTGTGTAAAACGTTTATGTTTTGGTGCGAAGGGGTTGATGACTTCACCACCACCCACAGTATGTTGTGCAGAAAAATCGCGTAAGATGATACGATCACCCCTAAAGGTCAAAATCGGTTGTTCCAATCTTAACTGGACTTGGACACTGTCTCCTGGAAGAATCGCCTCATCAACCAGTAGAATTAACCGACAAAATATCTCGCGTGTTCCCAGATATGCCCGAAAACGTCCCCAATGTTCAAGCATTCTTGGAAATGAAGATAACACTTGTAACGATACGTCTATATTGTTAGTAACGCTTGAAAACTCAATGGGACATAACACATCACCACGTTGAATGTTCTGAGCAGTTGTCCCAGATAGATTTAATGCAGTCCTTTGACCTGCTTGTGCAACATGTGCAGGTTCGTTATGAACCTGAATACCTCGGACTCGGACGATATCCCCTTGCGGTAGCAGAACCATGCGTTGGTCTCTATTTACAGTACCCCCGATAAGTGTTCCAGTTACAACGACTCCGAAGCCCTGAACAGTGAATACACGATCAATATATAATCTTGGTATTCCATCATGTTCTTGTGCCTCCGTTGCAAGGTCTACTTGTTCAACAATCATCTGTTTTAAGGTGTCAATACCATCACCAGTGATTGAGGAAACACTGACTGATGGTATGCCTTCAAGCGATGTCCCAACAAGCATCTCTTGAGTCATTTCTGTTGCCTCTTCCAGTTCTTCTTGAGTTGCTAAATCCGATTTCGTCATGACAAGAATGCCATTTGAAATATTAAGTAAATCCAATATTGCTAAATGTTCAAGTGTCTGTTCCTGCACGCCCTCCTTTGCATCAACGACAAAAAGAACTATATCCATCCCATAAGCACCAGATAACATGTTCCGAATGAATTTCTCATGTCCAGGCACATCTACAATTCCTGCACGTGTATTATCCGGAAGATCAAAATACGCGAACCCCAATTCAATTGATAATCCACGTTCTCGTTCTTCTTTAAGGCGGTCAGTCTCTATACCTGTGAGTGTGCCGACCAATGCTGTTTTACCGTGGTCTACGTGTCCAGCAGTACCGATGATGAGGTGTCGACTGTCTTGATACATCAGTTATGTCCATCTTTTGTGTGAATGAGTTTACCTATTCTGTTGAAACGGATATTTCCAAAAAACTTCCACACCTCCCAAATCTTGGCATCCGAGTCTTTGAATGACCAATATACCATGAAAGCCTGTCCCTTAATTCTCTCAATATTCACCGGTCCCCATGTTCTGCTATCACTGCTATGATCGCGGTTGTCTCCCATAGCAAAAACATGTCCTTTTGGGACAGTAAAAGGTTTTCCATTCGGAAATTTGCGTTTAAATTGACTTTCAATCATGGTGAAGTCCTTATATAAATCATCCTTCTCCATATAATCTTCAGTTTTTCTGAATGGAGGAAAATTTTTACGTCTAGCATAAAGACCCTCATCATATTTAGTAAAACTACTATTATCAACTGCTTCTCCGTTGACATAAAGTATTTTCCCTTCAGTATGTACTGTATCTCCTTCCACTGCAACGATGCGTTTGATAAAATTTCGATCCGTTTCATGGGGTGGAATAAATACAAAAACATCACCACGGGCAGGTTTATGAAAATCAAAAACACGAATTTCCGTTCCAGGAATTTTGAATCCATAAATAAACTTACATACCAAAATTCTATCACCGATTAAGAGTGTATCCTCCATTGAACCTGAGGGAATCTTGAATGCTTCTACAACGAATGGTCGTATAAATCCAAAAACAAGAATGAGTGCAACAGCAATTACTTGCGTATATTCCCATACGACGGTATTTCGTAATCTTTGCAAGATTGATAATTTGGTTTCTGTTGTCATTATATATTAACACCTCTACAGAAT
>VYFM01000007.1 GCA_009842375.1 Candidatus Poribacteria bacterium
GGTTTAGGTCCTACAGACCAAAAGTGTGCATATATTTTTGGATTTCACTATAATTCCAAGTTCTAACATTATTACATTATTTAGAGGAAATAAAATGTTTCAAAAACTAATTATTCAATCTGTTGGAGTTGTGTTTTTATTTACAATGATTCTGACTCCAGCAGTCTTAGCGGAGAAAGAAGTGGAAAAACCGAAAGAACTTACTGTTGGGATGGTTGCCCCCGATTTTAAACTAAAAGATGAGACTGGAAAGGAACGAAGTCTCAATGAATTTTTGGGTAAGAAAAACGTTGTACTTGCATTTTACCCGAAGGACTTTACAGGTGGCTGAACAGCTGAACTCCAATCGCTCCGGGATAAATTGAGCGACATAGAAAAGACAGAAACTGTCCTGTTCGGTGTTAGTGTTGATAGTGTTGATTCGCATAAAAGGTTTAGGGAACAGGAAAAGTTTGGTTTTGCCTTGCTTGCCGATACTGAATTTGAGGTAAGTAAGCAGTATAGTGGGATTATTGAAAGATTCAACGCATCAAAACGGACGACCTTTATCATTGACAAAGCGGGATATATACGCGCGATAGATAAAGATGTCAAAGTGAGGACACATGGGGAAGATGTTGTTACGTTGCTTAACAAAATAATTCCGAAAATAGAAGTTGGACAACCTGCTCCAGATTTCATTGCTAAGGATGCTGAAGGAAATACGTACCAACTTAGCAAGTTACATGAGAAAAAGAACGTTGTCCTATCGTTTTATCCGAGAGATTTTGGTCGTGGCTGAACGGTTCAAGTTTGCTCGCTCCGTGATGAGTCGAGTAGTTTTGAAAAACACGATGTCCAGGTCTTTGGTATTACACACAATGATGCTGACTCGCATAACAAATTTACGGAAGAAAATAATCTGAATTTCCCTCTGTTAGTAGATACTAACAAAAATCTCGCTTATCTATTTGGTGCTGCAGAAGAAGATAAGGATCGATTAAATCGTATGGCAGTGATTATTGATAAGGCAGGTAAGATAGTCAAAATTGACAAAGAGGTAAAACCAGCAACACACGGCTCAGATTTAGTGAATTATTTCAAGAACATTCCGCAAACCAGTAATTGATGAATCATAAGACCATCTCACCATTTACGGAACGGATTGCGTTGTGTACGTCTGTAATATTCAGTCCGTTTATTGTTCCTATTGTAGCGGCTGTTTTCGTAATTCACAAAAATGCTGGAACAACTGAAGAAGTCTTTCTATGGATTGCCGTTGTAGCGACATTTGTAACGGTACTGCCTATAATAGCCATAGTCTTACTGTTTCGGTTGTCAAAAGTGAGTAATGTGCATTTGCACGACAAAGATGAACGGCTATTACCGCTTAGTTTAACAGTTGTCAGTATGATATTAGGGACAATTGTTCTTTATCGTATAGATGCCAATGAGAGAATCATCTGGGTGTGTCAAGCGTACATTGTTAACAGTGTAGTGTTTTCAGCGATTACACCTTTTTGGAAAATCAGTTTTCACACAAGCGTTGCTACAGGCTGTATTATTGTTTTAACGTTATTCGTAAATTTTATTTTGGTCTGGCTTTTCTTGCTTCTTCCGTTGATTGCTTGGGCGCGAATTTATCGTAAACGACATACACCACTTCAAACTGTTATGGGTACGTTGTTAGCATTTGTGATAACAATGCTCTATTACTATATTCTACCACCATCGGTATAATGTATATGAGTGATATTTATGTCAGTTTTGCTATCAACTACCCGAATACCGTGCTAATCTCGGAAGATCATCCCAATCGCACTCCAAGCAGAAAAAACTTTTACCGATCCGTCTCACCTCACCGTTACATTCAGGACATGTGTTTGTTTGATCGCTAACATCTGTATCGGTTTCAGAAGGTGGAAACATGAGCAGTTGTTGGATCGGTACAGCACTTTCTCTACTGGCGATATCTTGTTGGACGGATTCAATTACTTCTTGTGCATTAAGATGAAATGGTGGCGGGGCATTCTCAGTAAGATCTATGAATTTGCTTCTATAAAAACGGATGCTTTGAACATCATTTACCCGTCGCATGAAAACTGTGAATTTTTCTGGTGATACCAAATAAGCAGACGAATCCTGTATATGGTGCTTCGCGCTAAGAGAAAGTTCATACCCCTCATATTCAAAAATGGAATTACCGTGTTCCATCCATGATGTGTCTGGTGTATTTTGAAATACCTCATGAAGTTCATAGGAACGGGTTACTGAGAGGATTAAGGTATAACGTTGATAAGGGTACTGAGAGAGGAATTCAGTTGGGAGAAATGACTCTTGTTCAGAGGTTTGGCGTAGAAATGTTGTAAATGCTTTGTATGCTGCATCTTCAGCCTCTTTTAAAATTGCACGATTTTCACGATGTATACCATTCGTATCTCTATCCGGTTCAACAGCAATGGACTCATCGATATGCATCTCTGTCTCAACATGAACATCAATAACACTATTTTGATTTCTTAGCAGATGAAGTCGCAGAAACGGTTCATCAACAGTTTTGAGGACAAAAGGCAACATTTTATACTCCTAATACAGTAGATATGGCAATTTTAACAT
>VYFM01000305.1 GCA_009842375.1 Candidatus Poribacteria bacterium
CTAATTTGTTAATCTTATACCATTCTAATTGATATAGTATCATTATCTTGTAGGTCGGAGCGAGCATAACATCCTTCTATATGGTTGTCTGAATCGCGGATTACACGGATGGCGCGGATGGACGCGGAGGGGTTGTCTTCGCATCCTACATTCCGTTTCGTCAGATAAACGTCCATCCATTGAAAACAACGATAGAACATCAAAAACCTATCCGCGTTCATCTGTGTTATCCGCATCATCCGTGATTCTGACAACCTCCGTGCCTTCCGAGATTCAGACAGTTCTTCAGCCCAACGATGCAAAGGTGTCCACTCGTACACCTATAAAATAGATTGACAAACACAACTCTGAATTGTATAATCTAACTAAGGCAACGTGGAGGAACAGAATAAACATAAGACCGCATGAATACACCCAGAAAAATATCAAATTTAACAGAATATATTGATTATATAAATGAGTTAACAGAAACCGGAGGAAATTACCTATATCGTGGTCAAGAAAACGCAGATTGGACAGTTAACAGCAGTGCCTATCGTCGTGTGTTTAAGGAACAGCCTGATGCTACGTCAAGTTTCTTAGCGGAATCGTTTGTCCGTTATCTGATACAGATAGTTAATGAGGTCCAACTCAAGTATCCGACTACATATAAGGGTTTGTCCCCATTGGAATGCATGGCACACCTTCAACATAACAAAGTTGCTACAGGACTAATTGATTTCACATACAGTCCACTCGTGGCACTTTGGTTTGCATGTGATGACCACGTAGAGAAAGATGGAAAAGTTTTTGTTTTAGAAAATAATACGGAAAAAATTGAAGAGATAACCAAAATAAATATACTTCATCAGGAACTGGATGTCCTATTTGATATGAATCAACTGAGGTGGCATCTCTGGACACCTGCTTTGGACAGCAAAGTCGTAGATACGCAACGTATCACGATCCAGCAGTCTGTATTTCTATTCGGGTTACCAGAAGTAACTCCCGAAATGAATATCCAAGAAATAGTCATTCCATATCAACAGAAAGAACTGATAAGAACAGAGTTGGAAAATATCGCAATTTCAGAAATAACCTTATTTCCCGATCTGCTTGGTTTCTTTGAAAGAAATTCGCATCAACACCCTTATGATCTTTCTCTCAATGAATAGTAATATGGAGAACAGTAGCGATGACAGACATGCAATCCCACACAGATAACAACTACAGAATTTATTACGACCGAGCAACTGCAAAGTTAGCATTAAAAAAATACGATGAAGCTATAGAAAATTACAACAAATCGATCGAACTGAATCCAGACGACGAAAGATCGTATAGAGAAAGATCGTATAGATTTCTCGGTATTGCTTTCTTCGAGAAAGGTGATCCAGATCGTGCTATTGAATGCTACAATAAATCAATAAAACTCAAACCCGACAATCCAGATACATTTTACCTTTTTGGCAATGCATACTTGGCAAAGGGTGAGATTGACATTGCTCTTGAATACCTCAACAAATCAATAAAACTCTATCCTCATAACTCTCATGCATATAACAGTCGTGGGGATGCTTATATTCAAAAAGGCGAGAATGATCTCGCTATCAAAGACTATACCAAGGCAATAGAACTCAGATACAACAACACTAAAGCCCTTAGAAACCGAGCAACTATATACATCATGAGAGAAGAGGCTGACCTTGCGCTCGACGATTTAAACAAAGCAATAGAACTCAGACCAGAACTTGCAGAATTATATAATGACCGTGGACAAGCACAGAAGCTTAAAGGAAAACTTGACCATGCAATTGAAGATTACACAAAAGCAATTGATCTGAACCCAGATTATACTGAGGCATATAACAATCGTGGGGTCGTCTACGTTGAAAAAGAGGAGTATGACCTCGCCATTACAGATTTTGGCACAGCGATAGAAATCGAACCAGATAATATCAACGCCTATAACTATCGTGCCAATGTATATACAAAAAAAGAGGAATATAAACTTGCTTTCAAAGACTTTGACAAAGCAATTGAATTAGCACCAGGTAATGCTATACTCTATAACAATCGTGGCACTGCTTACAAATTCAAAGGTGAATTTGACCGCGCAATTAAAGATTATGATAAAGCAATAGAACTCAACCCGAATCTCGCTTTACCTTATTACAATCGCGGCAATACCTTAGGACTAAAAGGAGAACTGGATGCCTCTTTACAAGAATTTACGAAGGCAACAGAACTTGATCCCTTTTACGCTAATGCTTATGGTAGTCGGGGACAAGTCTATGAAGAAATAGGTCAATTAGACTTAGCGTTAAATGACTATACAAAGGCAATTGAACTAAAACCGGACTACTTTGAACACTATAATAAAAGAGGAGGAGTTTATCACAGGTTATATGAATTTGACCGTGCGATAAAAGACTATACTGAGGCGATAAAACTACATCCAAATTATGCCTACCCACATATAAATCGTGCAAGAGCTTATGAAAAAATTGGAGATTTAACCAATGCACTCGTAGACATTACACTATCTATGGAAAAATATCCGAAGTCGCCACAAACTTACTTTATTCGTGGAATATTACACCTCCGTATAAAAT
>VYFM01000601.1 GCA_009842375.1 Candidatus Poribacteria bacterium
ATAGAGATCGTTGTGCCGAACTTCCACTTGATGCCCAAGAAGTATTAGATGGTGATATATTCTATGAGCAGTAAAATATAGTATATTAACACAGGACACCAGTGTTTCTAAGTCTTTGTATCAACTGCTCTTGAGTGCCGTTGCCTTTTGTTGAGTTATACGCTCCACAGAACACATGTAACGGATTACTTGTTATTATCGGTTTCCAATAGTATCATTTGTTCCTCGTTGTCTTTATCAGGGTAACGATATTTTCCTACATTTTTCCCTTTTGATTTGCGTTCTTTAAAAGTGGATTCCACTTGATGCAAATCAAATTCCTTTTGGATCTTATCTTTTTCACGTTGGGACTTATCCAGTCTATCATGCGTCATATTTATATATGCTTCGCTTCGGTCAATGCCTATATATTTGTGTCCCAAAAGTTTTGCTGCTATTGCTGTCGTTCCACTCCCTATATAAGGATCTAAAACGATACCTTGTGAATCTTCTCCCAAGATTGAAATTATAATGCGGGCTGGTAACCAGAGAGGAAACGGTGCTGGGTGCGGGTTTTTCCTGCCACTTTCGGGAACACCGCGCCATATAGAAGTTAGTTTTGCATCTTTGGATTCCAACTCTTTACCAACTAAGTGATCACCTATAGGTTTATACAGCCAATAGATCCTTTCTTCTACTTGCCAAAACCGCCAACCACGTATGTTTCCTGCGATCTTCCTGTCCCAGACGATTTCCTGTTTTACTGTCCACTGTGTTTTTCGCAGCCAGTCCATTGGATGATACATGTTGCCACGATCCCACCGAATTTTATGATTGTAGAAAAACGAACCTCCTGGTGCGGTTATACGGTAAATCGCATCAAGGACATTGACTTGGTTCTGCTGATATTCCGGTTCAGGCATGACATCTTTGTATGCATCATACACTACATTTGTTACAAGCCATCCCTTATTTTTTTCTTGCTTGTTATATGGTGGTGAGGTGATGCCCACATTAACGACATCATCGTCAATCTTTGCCAGAACGTTGAGCGTGTCACCTTCAATGAGTTTGCCTTTTCCGATAGTATCCTGCGTAAGTTGCTTGTCATCTAAGGAGTATTCATTAAGAAGGTGTTGTTTAGTAATATTCATCGTGCTACACTCAATAAATAAGTGAATAGATCTTTTACTATAAATGGTTTTGCTCTGAAGAGTTCATCCCTTTTTCTGGAATATACTATTTCAAGGCTAACTGAATTTTTATAATGGATATATGAAAACTGTGCGCTTCGTAAATACTGACCTATAACGTCACTCCCAGTAGGAAACCGCTTCCACAGTTGATCCTCTAACTTGGACAGGAAATCTTCTTCGTTGAAATCGAATCCAAGTATATAGATGAGACGTCCATCTACAAAACCACCAATCAACATCTTAGGGTTTTCGTCCTTATGTCTATTGAACTTTTCCCAAGTGTAATCAGTGAAATTGCCTCCACCATTTAACTTCTTTGGTTGTTTTGCTGTGGAGTCCGTGCGGAAATTAGGGGGCTTAATTTCGCATTGTTCCACCTTACCTGTAAGTGTATTATGTCTATAGCCATTATATCCTAACTTTTCAAACCTTGGTGTATACCCAGCAACCATTGCAACAACCAATTCACGCATAGAGGACGAATTTACATCGTTGAAATACTTGGTGAGAAGATCTATAAGCATAGAGATCAAATTGTCTTTGGATTTGCCGAGTAATCCAGCGTTGACATCGGTATGTTCGTTTATGGCATAATCTTTGATAAGTTCAAGTAGGTCTTGATTCATGTCAATATATCTCCCTTTGATTATTGCAAAGAGTATTGTGTACAACTAATAAATATGTGTTCAATCTGACAATAATATTCTCCAATTATTCAGAGAGCATAGCGTTGTATAATTGATATTATAATACGCTATTTTATGGTTTCACTCAGATCCTTGAAGGAACTTTTGCATAACGGAAGAAGCATTTGCTCTTGCCTCCATCATACCTTGTGCTATCTCTGTTTCGGTAGCAGAAAGTTTAAGGATACTTCCTTCTTTGAACTCTATATCAATATAATGTAAAATTGCGTCTTCATATTTTTGGGGTTCAGATATTTTTGTAATTTGACCAGAAACGATAAGTTCTGTTATATCCCGTTGCTCCTGCATTTGTAACAGATTGTACTGCCTGATAATTGGCAATTCACTGGAGTTTGATATACCAACTACTGTTACAAGATCAATCTTGAGTTTAGGAGTTACAGGATATTTGTTAGATGACTCTAACTGAAAGTAAGAAGTATTGGAATGATCGAGTTCCCAAACCTGTAATTCTGTTCCGCCGCGGGCTGTCTTCAGAAAGTATTTCCCAGTTTTAGTATCTATATCAGACAAATTGTGATCAGATAGTTTGTAGTTTTTGTCTCCTTTTCGCACGGCTATAGCTCCAATATAGGCGTTTGCGTGTCCTTGTGCGATTATCCAATCACCGACTTTTAGTCCTTGTTCGGCAGGTGTTTTGTTCCAATCTATTCGTTTGGGCTGAGGTGGGTTCTGTTTTTTGGCTTCTACCTTTTGAGCTTCTGGTTC
>VYFM01000039.1 GCA_009842375.1 Candidatus Poribacteria bacterium
TTATTGGGACACTTTGATAAACCTATTTTGGAACATACACTACAATAGTAGTTGTAGCACAAACTTTTAGTTTATGCCTAAGAGACGCAAACTAAAAGTTTGCGCTACAGAAATGTCCTATTAATTATAGATTTTACTATAAATAAGCTATATCTATAACGAAATGATCACATAAACAATGCAGGTAAACTATATGTTACCTGCATTGTTACCAAGTTTTATCGTTTAGATTCTTCCGCTAATAATTTTGTAATCTGTTCAATTTCTTTACCAAGTTCGTTATATAAGAGAATTACTCGTTGAAACCGCTGAATGAGTCCAGATAATCCGTCAGCTTCGGTTCCCTGACTTGCACCTACTACCGTACTCTTCTTTTGTTGTTGTGGTTTTTTCTTTGCTGTTGACTTTGACTGTTTTACCTTCGCTTCATTTACTCGTCTCCACCCTGAAAAACATTTATTCATACTAAATGTATCTTCAACACCATCCGTACGTACAACACAAAACGCGCGTGCACCAGCTTGTGGATGCTTACCAACCTTAAAATACTCAGGTTGTTGATCACCCAACTTTTCTTTTGCTTCAGGATGGTGTAAGAAAAGTTCATGAATCAGTTTGCCATCTTTTTCAGATAACGGTTCGTCAAGTGGGGCATTATTTAAAAGGTTATGAACATACTCCCGTATTTCTGCTATTGCAGGGAATGTCTGTCCACCTATTTCAATCATCGTTTCCTCCTATTCTAATCTATGATATAAATATCAGATTGTTACCAAGCCTAAAGTTCAATCTACTCTGATAGAACTTAGAAGTAATTCTACATAATTCACTTGTAATAGAGAATTCCGATTCCCGACTATGTATGTCATCGGTTACAATTCGGAGATTGCTCTTACAAGTAATGGTTATCTCTGTTGACGTCGTTTTCTACGGTGTTCTTGCAGTTTATCCCAAGGATAGATGAAACACCGGTTAGCCCAATCCTGATACAAGCCATCTAATTCCTTAACCTTATCCAGATGTTTGTCAGCTATATTGTTTATCTCTGTCCGCTCCTCATGCAAATCGTAGAGCTCCCAATCTCCAGGGAATCGACAAACAAGTTTCATATCTCCCTGCCGAATAGCACAATTCCCCTCGTGTTCCCAATACAAGATCCCTTTACCGTTATCTTTGTCATCAAAGATGGGAACCAAACTTGTTCCTTCCAACGGTAGGATAGGTTTTCCATCATGTTCTTCAGGATATGTTGCACCAGAAACTTCAAGACATGTTGCCATAATATCAGTAAGTTGACCGGGTTGATGTCTAAGTTCACCAGCCGATTTTATAGCATCAGGCCAGTGTGCAATCAGTGGAGTAGCAATTCCTCCTTCATGCACCCAATGCTTATATAAACGAAAAGGTGTATTAGATAGATTTGCCCACGGAACCCCATAACTCTGATAGGTAGTTTCAGGTCCAGGCATTATGCTCGGATCGTTACCTCGATAAACAGGTTTTCCATCAGAGGTTAACTGAGTGCTGATGTGTGTATCCCTATCGCGTATTGCTGGAGGACCACCAAGTTCCTCAGCACAGCCACCATTATCAGCTAAAAATAGGATGAGTGTGTTGTCTAATTGTCCTGTTTCTTCAAGTGTATTGATAATCCGCCCTATTCCAGCATCCATGCGTGTAATTTGGGCAGCATATACCTCCATTCGACGTTGATTCCATTCCTTATATTCCGCATCAGTCCAAGGACGTTGAGAGGAATCACGCTCTGTCAATCCCCACGATTCATCTAATATACTCATCTCACGCATACGTTCCAAACGTTCTTCTCGTAGTTGATCCCAACCGGCAGCAAAACGTCCATTATACTCTGCAATATCTTCCTCATGTGCATGTAGAGGCCAATGCGGGGCAGTATATGCTACATAAGTAAAAAACGGCTTATCGGCTTGCTTATCGTGGTGTTTCTGTATAAAATTTACCGCTTCATCACTGACAGCATCCGTAAAAAAGTAACCTTCTGGTAGATCGTCACTATCAAGCCTCGTATTATTCCGGGTTAAAGTATTGGGTTTCCAAAAATTGGCTGCTCCTGTTATTATTCCATAGTATTCATCAAAACCACGTTGACAAGGCCAACTATGTTTCGGTCCATCTGGTCCAATGTGCCGTGAGATATGCCACTTACCACTCATATAAGTACCATATCCCTCCGAACGCACCGCATCTGCAATCGTAATACAACGGTCATTCAGATCCCCGCGATATCCCTCCAAGCCATCATCACCCATCATGTGTCCAACACCTGTTTGATGCGGATGAAGTCCCGTAAGCATAGACGCACGGGATGGACAACACCGAGCAGTATTATAAAACTGTGTGAACCGTAGTCCGCCTGAGGCAAGACTGTCCAAATTTGGTGTATGAACCTCTCCCCCATAACACCCTAAATCCGAAAAACCCATATCATCATTCAATATTAATACTATATTCGGTTTTGTGTTTTCTGCCATATAATTTGCTCCTTCTTCAGTATAATTAACGTGAGTTTGATAATAAAATGTGAGTTTGCTCTAAACACTTTTCAAGCCTA
>VYFM01000472.1 GCA_009842375.1 Candidatus Poribacteria bacterium
ACCGGGTAGGTCAGGCGCAGCGCCAGGAAGGTGCTCTCCATCCAGACCGCGGTCGCGGTGCCCGAGATCCTCGGCCGGGTCGTCACACCGTCCACGGTCACCGTGTCCGCCTCCCAGAACTTGAACGCCGACGGCGGCGGCACGCTGGATGGACTGAGGACCTGCTGCATGGCGATCCGCACCACGTCGCCGTTCACCGTCGCGCCCCGGACCACCGGCTTGCCGCTGGAGAACGCGCGCACCGTCCACGTGGCCTTCGCGACGGCGTTGCCCGCCAGGTCCTGGAGCGGGTTCTCCGCCGGCGGCGTGTAGGCGATCGTGTAGTTCCGGTTCAGCCTGAACCGCACGTTCGTAACCATGGTGAGGGCGTTGTTGGTGACGCCGATGGTGGTGACGTTCGCCATCGTCCTGGCGTGGGCGCCCTCGTCGCCGCTCAGCGTGAAGGCGGCCTTGTCCGGCACGGAGGTCCCGTCCAGCGGCTCGTCGAAGTAGAGGAAGACCAGGGACCTTCCGTTCGTGAAGAAGGCGTGCCCGGGCGCATGTGTCGTCTGCACGACCCCGTCGATCCTGTGCTTCGTCCCCCCGATGTCGAGGGCCGCGTCGTGCGGGACCACCGTCGGGGGCGTGCTGTCATGCACCCCCCTGACGTGGAAGCGCAGGAAAGACTCCACCGCGGGACTGCCGGCCGCGGCCGCGAGCGGCGAGGCCGCCGGCGGGTCGTAGGACACATCGAGCACGTCGCCCAGGAGGACCGGGGCGGACAGGGTCACGTCGACCTTCGCGTCGTCGACGGCCACCTCCGCGGCGGTGCCCGCGATCGCGTAGGTGCGCTCGACGCCGTCCAGGCGCCGCGCATGGACCGTGAAGGCGGTCCCCGGCGGCCGCGCGTCCTGATCCAGCCGCTGGTCGAACACCAGCTCCAGCGCCGTCCCCACCGCGCTCGCGCTGAGCGGCACCGGCGCCGCGACCCCCGTCGAGCTGTTGGTCACCGCAAGGTCGGTGAAGCCCGCCAGCCGCTTCGGCGGGGTCGAGACGTCCTTCAGCGGCCACACCCCGGTGCCGACGTTCTCGTAGGTCAGCGTCACCGTGTCGCTCGCGCGCGCCGCCGTGCCCAGCTCCAGCACCAGCCTGTCGCCGTCCACCCTGACCGAGTCCGGGTGCTGGTAGGCGCCCTGCTGGCCGGCGCCGACATGGCCCGCGCCGCGCACCGAGAAGTATGCCGAGAGCGCGAACCCGCTCAGGTCGATCTGCGGGCTGAGGTTGCGGTTGAAAGTCACCGTGACCGTATCGCCGTCGGCGTCGGTCTCCGCGCTCACCGGCCGCGGCCCGACGGACGCGCCCGTCACGCTGCCGTCCACCATGGCGTTCGGGAGCCCCGACGTCGGCAGGCCCGAGTACGTCAGCACCGCAGGGGCGCCGCTCTCGACGCTGGCGATCCCGAGGCCCGCCGGCACGAAGACCACCGTCCCGCCCCCGCCGGTCTGCAGCCAGACCCCGTCGGGGTCCGTGTCGCAGACCCTGTCCGTTGCCGGGGCCGGGCAGCCGGTGTCCCACCGCACCGTGTAGCCGAAGCGCAGCTTCTGGTCGCCGGGCAGCTCGCCGTCCTCCAGCAGCTCGGCGAACACTCGGTTTTCTTCCTCCGATCCGCTGGACGGGCCGAGGTCCAGGCGCAGCCGCGGCCTCGCGCCCGGCGTCTCCGGCGTGCCGGTCACCTCGACCGCCTCGGTGAACTGCACGTCGAAGAGGAGCGTGTCACCCTCGACGTAAGTGTCGAAGCTGCCGTCGCCGTCCGAATCGTGCGTCGGCGCCGAGCGCAGCTGCACCAGCTCGATGGCCGGGGCGCCGACCTGCACCACGAAGCTCTGGCGCGCCACGTCCGCGAGGTCCGCGGCGGAGGGCGAGCCCTTGAGCGAGAAGGCGACGTCGGCGTCGTCGGCGGTGTAGGTGACGGTGTAGGCGCCGTTCGTCGTCGGCGTGCCCGTCACCGCGCGCGTCAGCGGGTCGAAGGAGAGCCCCGGCGGCAGCCCCGACACCGCGTAGAAGTAGGGGAGCTGGCCGGCCCAGTTCCTGCTCGTCATGTCGCCGCCGTTCGCCGGCGGCAGCACCCAGCGCTCGATCGGCCTGTTGCGGGGGAAGCCCCGCACGCCCACCATCTCGTCGAAGCGAGGCGCCCCCCATGCGTTCGGGAAGGGGTGCACCTGGGCGAAGAAGAAGGTGGAGACCGATTCCCCGTGCGGGTCGGTGGCCGTCACGTCGACCCGCACGTCCGTGGGGGCGCCCGCGGCGACGGCCCTGATGAAGAACCTGTCCCTGGCGCCGTCCATGATCGGCGTGCCGTCGATGAAGCGCACGTTGTCCGGAATCGTCGCAATGGCGGTGATGGCCAGCTCGTCGCCGTCCGGGTCGAGGAACATGGGCGCCTTGCGGCTGGGGCCCGTTCCCGGGAAGCACTGCGAGGTGTCCGTGACGGGAGAGACGCTGTAGAGCGCGCCGGCGTGCACGGGGAGCGTGCCCCAGGAGACGTTCTGCGGATCCGCGATGCAGCCTTGCGCCTCCGTGCCGAGCTTCGCGCGGGTCGGCGCGC
>VYFM01000248.1 GCA_009842375.1 Candidatus Poribacteria bacterium
TAGCCTCCGGTCAGGCAGGAACCTGCTTGGCCGGGGAATTTTGCAAGTACCTCTAACGCGTATTACGCCCGCAATGCGCCGCATTACGTCGAGGGCATACAGCGTCCCATTCTGACGTCAGGGGTGATCCGGGATTCCGGGAATCCCATGAATTCAACGGGGTGCCACCGTATGTCGACGGCATACGGAGTGACGCCAATCGGTGGCATGTCTTTCCGGCAACAGTGGGTCATCCCCTGTCGGAGAGGGGCACGGGGATGCAGGACATTCGCACGCTTGCTGCTGAGGGCACCAAAGGTGCGTTCGGTGTGAGAGAGAAACCGCCGCGGGGCGGTCAGAGACGGAAAACCAGGAGTGGAACCGAAGGGGAAATCTTCGCCGGCGAGAGCGGCGGGGTGAAGCCTTCGCGGCGATTGAGCGAGCGGGAGGGAAGGGTACATCCTTCGAGGTGTCGAACCGTGTACCGGGCGGTACACCTTTCAGAAGTATCTTCGGTACTGCGGAAGGTCGCGAACACCGAACCGACCGGATCGGTTTTCAAAAGTGTCCGCGTTGCCGCGGAGAGTTCCCACGGCGCCGGAGTCACGAGCCCGGCGCGGAACGCGGCGGGCAATGAGCCGGTCGCCGACTGAATCGCGGACACGAGCAGGGACGGAAACGATTTCACCATCGTCGCCGCTCGCGGCATCACGGTGATCACCGGCACGGTCACGATCCGGAATGGTGTGACCAACGATCCGGTCCACGTTCGCGATGACCACGGTGACGGAACCCGGGACGGAAGGATCGACGACGCCGACGTCGGCAACGGTGCGAAGCGCCGAGCCGACAGGCGGAGTCGAAGACGAGTCGGCAGCCGCCACCGCCGGGGCGCGCAGCGTCGACGGCATGGCGTGCCGCTCGGGCTGGAGAAGAGAAGGAGGGCCGCGCCGTGACGACGCGGCCCTGGTGCCGATGGTCTCACCGGCATTTCATCACCGGTATTCCGAAACCGGTGGCCTGGTCGGCGAGGTTGGCCGTGATGCCGGAGTCACTCGGGAAGAGAATCAACCCCTTCGGCAGGAGGTTCAGCATCTCGGAGTTCCTCCGGAAGGGCGCGGCCTTGCCGTGCCGGTTCCAGTCGGGACGGCAGACGATCTGGTGGACGTTGCGTGCTTCCGCCCACCTCGCCGCGAACTTCTCGACGCCGGGTCCGCCGCCGTGGACGAGGACGATGTCGGGATACTTCTTGCGCGCCGCATCCAGTTTCCGGAACACCGCGTCGGGGTCGCCGTCCTTCCCGCCCGCGATTGCTATTAAAGTTCCGTCCGGAAGGATTTCCTTCGCCTTCGCATTCTCGCGGGCGCGCATGAAGTCCCGGGCATCGATGGACGCGGAAGTCAGGACACCAGAGCGGCTGGTGTGCGATCCGCTCCTGGGTCTCCACGTCTCCCCGGTCTGCGCGAGGTACTGTGCCGCCGCCGCGTCCCGCATCTCCTCGAAAGCGTCGCGCCGCGTGCCCAGGTTCCGCGCCCGGTCGGTGAGAAGTTCCAGTTCCCGGGACTTGATCTCGGTTCCGTCCTGTTCCTTTTGAAGGTCGCGAAGCTCCGGCGAGATGCGGTCGATGTTTCTCTCGAGCCTCCGGATCTGTGCGTCGAGGGTGTTCACAAACCCCCAGAGCAGGGAGTTCGCCTCGTCGGCGATCTGGAACCCGGTGACACCGACGCCGTCGGCGAGAAGAGAAAAGGCTTCGGTCACCGCGCCGATGGCGGTGTCCCGCTCCCAGGTCTCGCGGGGATCGAACTCGCCGCGCTCGGGTGTTGCTCCGTGGAGCCTGGCCTGTTCGCAGACGTGTGCGGTGACGGACTGTCCGCCGGTTTCGATGGAATCGATGCGGTCGATGGATTCGATGCTGCTGGAGTTGCTGTAGTCGGTGTCGAACATTGTGAAATCTCCGATGAACGAAAGTAGAAAAGAGAGAAGGGGCGTTACGCCCCGCATGCGCGGAGAGGTTCTCCTCTCTGTGTATTCCTCACAGGTACACGATCGCAGCGCAATCACCGGGACCCAGGGACATGTCGGGGCGGTGGGCGCACTGGCGCGGGCGCACAAGGGAGCGCAGCGAGTGCGGAGCCACGGGTGCGTCCGGCGGGCCGACTAGGCGCGGAGCGCCGTTGTCCCTGGAGTACCGGCCGGAACGGAGCGAAGCGCAGTGGAGGACTCCCCGACGGGGAGTTGATGAAGTGAGAATCGTGTACATACTTGGAATACGTAGAGGTGCGCCAGGCGAACTGGCAAAAGGTAGAGGGTGAAAGTCCCTTGTGTTGAAGGTTTAACCAGCCACAACGCCCCGCGAGCCGTGCGCAGGTTCCCGTGAGGGGACAGGCGAAGCGTCGGTAGCGGTACGGATGGGCAGGGCTATTGAGCATCGAAAGTTTCCTAGTCTGGGGTGCCGAGACCATCTCTACAGTCGAAGGCAACACACTTGGCCTCGCTATGGTGAGAGGCCGGAGACCCCACGGTGTCTAAGAACCCATGCACGTGTTACGTCCCTGATTAAACCGTCAGGAATGATGGTTTTTGTCCCGGACTATT
>VYFM01000299.1 GCA_009842375.1 Candidatus Poribacteria bacterium
CGGGTGATGTGGTATGTGTGTTTGCACAAACTGGAAAGTTTGTGGGACAAAGAGGGACGGGGTGCATGGGTGCTGCCATGTCGGAGGTCGCTTTGATCGCTCCGACCTACGAAGATCCACGGCTATCTTGTCGGACATCGCTTCGCTCACTCCGACCTACAAGATGATAGGTGTATAGGTGTATACATGTATACGTGTGTTTTTTTTTGTCTGAATCACGGATTACACAGATTTCGCGGATGGACGCGGAGAAGAGGGAGTTTGTTAGAATCACGGAAACTGCGGAGGATGTAGAATGTGTGTTTGCACAAACTGGAAAGTTTGTGCTACGAAGAGGGGGAGGGTGCGGGGTGTTGCCATGTCGGAGGTCGCTGTGCTCGCTCCGACCTACGAAGCGGTGTGTTTGCACAAACTGGAAAGTTTGTGCTACGAAGAGGCGGACGGGGTGCGGGGTGCGCGGGTGTATGGGTGTATGTATGTATACGTGTATACACCTTCGTCTCGCTGGTGTTAACCCCTTTTTCCTCCGCGTTAAGGAGAGATGAACGCACCAACATTCCACACGTACAATACACCATCATCATATCGACTCACGACTTTATCGCCGTCTGATGTGAACTCAATATCTGTTACTGTTACATTCTTGTTATGACCCTGAAACTTATGTAACGATACACCAGTGGCAATATCAATCAACTGGACAGCACCAGCAAGAGTTCCAACCACCAACACCTTGCTATCAGGACTGAAATCGATACACCTTGCTCCAGGTGGTTCTACATCTATAATGCCTGTCTGGTCGCCAGTCTTTGCGTCCCACAGAAACAGAGATACCGTGTTATCGGTACTTGCGATTGTTGTGCCATTGGGACTAAACACTACGTCGGTCACCCCAGTTTCATGTCCCTCAAGTACTTTCTTCTCGCCCCCTGTTTCGGCATCCCAGAGTCGGACAGTCCTATCATTGCTTGCACTTGCGACTGTCATTCCATCAGGACTAAACGCAACACTCGTCACACCTGACTCATGTCTTTCAAGCCTATGCTTTTCTTCCAATGTGTCTGTGTCCCAGAGTCGGACAGTCTTATCCTTACTCCCACTCACGAGAGTTTTTCCATCAGGACTATACGCAATAGATGAGACAAGGTCTTTATGCCATCTAAATGTGTCCATGAGTTCAAATGTTTCTCTGTTCCATACATTGATGAACTTTCCGTGACTTCCAGTAGCCATGACATTTGCAGTAGGATTGAATGCGATTTCAGCGACGGTATGATGGCTTTCTTTGCCAACTGTTTTTACCAGTTGACCAGATTTAATGTCCCATAGACAGACTGTCTGATTATGTGTTGGTGCTATGACTGTTTTATCATCCGGACTAATACCAAAACATGTGAAATTGCCATAATGAAAAGGGAATATATGTTTCTGTTGACCAGAAACGACTTCCCAGATTCGGACGGTCCCATCCATAGCAGCACTTGCGACCGTCCGCAAATCTGAACTGAAGGCGATGTCAAGAACATGTCCAGTATGCCCTTTCAGCTCTTTCCATTTTTCCCCTGTGTTGATATCCCAAAGGTAAATATTATAAGTAGGACCACTAGGACCACTACTGGCTAACAGGTCACCAGTCGGGTTAAAGGTGAGGTTGTGCATGGCAATCGTTCCATCAATCGATAGTTTCTGTTTGCCCTCAACTATGTCCCACAAACGTATACTGTCATTCCAACTTCCGCTCGCAAGTATGTTACCATCGGTATTGAAGGATAGACTTGTAATAATAGCCTGATGTGCTTCAAATGTATGTATGTTTGTGTTTGAAAGCGAATCCAATACGCGAATGGTACCTTCCTTATCACCTGTTGCGATCATAAAACCGTATTGGCTGAGAGCAGTAGAGTAAATAAAGGGCTTATGTAAATTAATTACATTTTTCGATACCTGCTTTTCTCGACCAGTGTTCGGATCCCATAAACGGACTGTTCCCCTTGTTCCCAATGTCGCGAGGGTATCTCCATTCCTATTGAAAGTGATTTCGGTGATACCTCCACTATTGTTTAGTTCCAGCTTACGTTCCCCTGTGTTGATATCCCACAGGTAGATTATACTATTTGTATCTACACTTGCCATCGTATTCCCGTTCGGACTGACCGCCAAGACTTGGGAGCGTGTCGAGTGATTCGTTAGCAGATTTATCTTTTTATAGTTGATTGTATCGTAAATCCAAATCCCCATAGAGGTAGCGACAGCGAGTCGTGTGCCATCTTCGGTATATTGTATGTCATAGACGAATCCATTGCCGAGTCGTGCTGCTGCGCCATCGGGTAGTTCAACTCCGTTTTTCATTTTTTGTGCGAATGTGGGTGTGGATAATGTTGAAATGATTAGGGTTATTGTGAGTGTGATGTGTGGTAGGATTTTCATTTTTTGCCTCGTGAATGATTGTTGTGGTGATAGTATATCAGATATTGTGTTTTTTGTCAGGATTTCGGAAGTCGCGGAGGGATTGTCTGAATCGCGGATTACGCGGATGGACACGGGGTTGAGTTTGCACAAACTGGAAAGTTTG
>VYFM01000253.1 GCA_009842375.1 Candidatus Poribacteria bacterium
TTCTGGACGTGCTGCTGTTGGACGGATAGGTGCATTCTGATAGGATTGATATGCAACTTCTGCAAGCTGTGGAGTTTCCAGTCGTATACCTTCTTGTGCACGCGAATGCATAACTGCATCAAGAATTCCTGTTGTTAACAATGTACGTTCCACTGGATATGTAGGGATACCAGTTAGGAACATTTCCTCTATGTTGAGACTCAAATAACTAAAATGGCAATGTGGAGGTCCATTTTGTAGGTAAAATTCTGTCGCAGTAATCTCATTTCCATTTTTACAAGCATAAGCAAAATCTGAAACATATCCATTCAGCATCAGCACTGCAGAACGGAACCCATCACGATGTTCCATCAGAAAAAGGACCGGATTTGTACATCCTTCAACAATAGAACTCTCCGGACGATTTTCTATTACGGCACATGCTGCTTCTGCCAATTCCAGGGACCATTCTCCAGATTCAGCAGCACTCCATACTGCATCCCCTTCAATACATTGGACAGCAACCACACCCGACTCCCCACCTTGTCGTCGCTCAATCATACATTGTAATGTTTCCAACGCATGAAATCCATAAGACTCAACACCTCCATAACCGATACTTATTGCAGATTCCATGGAAGTATCAAGTGGATGTTCCAAGAACGGCTGCCGCCAACAGGTAGGTAATGATGAACCAGCCATGAAAGGCACGTTAAGTTCGTTTGCCCGTAAGTACATCCAATATGCATCTTCCCAATTGTATGAAAGATGTTTATCACAAAAAACAGGGACTGATCTTCCACTTGAGGCAAATACACCACATATCTGTTCAAACATATATTTACGCGGATACATGTGTTGACCAAATTCGTTATGTGGATAGTCGCCATGTTCACCGATGAGGAGCACACCATCAACTGCAAGATCGCTTTCTCCAAGTGTCAACGCTTGACGAATACTCGGATATATAGGTACATTGTTTTCTTCTGCTAATCCTACACCTATATCTCGTGAATCAACCTGATCCAAATAGATAGATCCCAATTCCACACGTGGCGCGCGATGCCCTTCATCTGTAGGAAATCCTGTCATATATTTCGTGGCAATTACATCTGCATGAGAATGCGGAAAATATGTAGTAATGATTGCTGCGATTATTTTACGTTGTTCCATGCGGTTGTCCTTTATTTATCTGACAATTTCAGTGCCAATTCCACCTTCTGTTAGCACCTCAAGTAAAAGTGAATGTGGTATTCTCCCATCAATAACGTGTGTCTTAGCAACCCCGCCGAGAAGTGCTTTCTCACATGCTTCAATTTTAGGAAGCATTCCTCCTATAATTACACCTTCCTCTATAAGCGTGTTTATATCACGGATTCGAATAGTTGAGATAAGGGTAGATGTATCCTCAACATCTTGACAAATCCCACGTGTATCTGTCAAAAGGATCAGTTTTTCGGCTTGTAGGGCAGATGCAATTTCACCAGCCATTGTATCAGCATTAATATTATAGGTCGTTCCATCAACACCTGTTCCGTTCGGGGCAATAACAGGTATATATCCTGCATCATCAAGTGTAATAATCGGTTGTGTGTTCACACCGATGATATTACCCACAAATCCTATGTCTTTTGTAGTTTCTTTGCCATCATCATCTATAATAATAGGTGTATGTTTTTCTGCAACAATCAGATTAGCATCTTTACCACATAAACCAATCGCTTGACCTCCATGTTGGTTGATCCGTGCTACAATACCTTTGTTAACTGACCCCGCAAGCACCATTTCTGCAATTTCAACTGTTTCGGCATCGGTAACCCGCAGTCCTTGATAAAATTCAGATTCCTTTCCTACCTTTTCCATCCAAGCATTGATTTTTGGACCGCCTCCATGCACTACAATCGGACGCATGCCAACATATTTCATCAAAACGATGTCTTCCATCACGGAATGTATTAGGGATTCCTCCTCCATCGCAGCTCCGCCATATTTAATTACAATTCTCCGATTGTAAAATCGACGTATGTATGGTAATGCTTCAATAAGTACATCTGCAGCTTGACTCATGCGTTACTTTTCCTCTGAAAATAGTAATTCTTTATTTTGCGACAATCTTTTCTCGCAAGGATATTTATTTCTAATCACTTTATTATATCACACGTAATTTCAGATGTCAAAATACTGTGTATGTGGGCAGGGTTATTTAGTTCTCGGTCTTTCTGATATATTTTTCACAAAACAATATGATCTCTGGTAGGTCGGAGTGAGCAACGCGAAGTCCGACAGGATAATACACATAGGACAGGACGGACTTCGCTACCCTCACTCCAACGGACGATATAAACTTTCAGTAACAATCATCTACAGAAGATTCTTAAAACTAAATAACTCTGCATTTTCTCGTTGAAAATTCTGTACAAATGTGCTATGTTATATCACAGATAAAGATCATTTAAGTTACAATCAATAATTTATCCATTTAAATTGAAGAGGAAACTAAAGTCAACAACCCGCTACCTAAAGGTAGGGCTTATGCGAACCGCTGACCAAGCGGTCAATCCACGAGTTAAACCGTTGACTACAGTCAT
>VYFM01000013.1:0-2313 GCA_009842375.1 Candidatus Poribacteria bacterium
CCGAGTTGCCAATCACGTTTCATGTGCTGGGTCGGCGTAGGCGACGAGATCCGTGGCGACCGAAAGTCACGGGATCACGCATTCTGGTTATCGCACCATTCGTCAACACGACGGGTATCAAGTCGGTAGCCCGGGCAGCCTACGGAGAACGGATACTAATAGGTGGGCAGGGAGATCTGGACGCGCTTCACGAAGACACGCTGGCTGTGTGGGACCAGATAAGCACCGTATCGGATATGGCTGCGGAGGAACCGGAAGATGGCGCCGAAAATCGTCCGAGCGGATTGCATGCGAAGATGCTCGCGGTTGAACACGGGTACGACGTAACCTCGTACGTCGGTTAGGCCAACTTGACCAATGCTGCGCTCACAGGCAAAAACCTGGAGGTAATGGCGGCGGTGACGGCGCGAAAGGGTCGGCGCGGGGGATCGAGCGGCTTTGGAATCGACCGATTCCTCGAGTCGGGGTTCGAAAAACTGTGCGTGCCCTATAGGCGTTGCGAGACGGAATCACTCGACCGCGAAGAGGTTGAGGCCCTCGAATTGTTGGACAAAGCGCGGGAAACGTTGCTCAACGCCGACCTCAACGTGGTCTGTTCTGCTGCCGAACAGCAATGGAAATGGCGCCTACAAGGAACTGCATCGGTTTCGACGCCAAAAATTGCGGTGACCGTCTGGCCGATTTCTGTAGGGGAGGATCGCGCTCTTCCTTTTGCGTTGCCGCAGACTTGGACATTGCCCATTCAGCGCCTGACCGGCTTGGCAGCTTTTCGGCTGCGGGTTCCCGACGTACAAGTGGACGACGTCTGCCTTGTGCTGAAGCTACGTGTCAATGGCATGCCCGCAGATCGGATGCATCACGTGCTGATGAGTCTGATCAGCGACCGGCACCGTTTTCTTGCCTTCCTCCGGGCGCTCTTGGGCGGTCTGGAAGGCATGGTCGACTGGGCACGAAACGATTCCGAACAAAACGGTGGTGCTGCGTGGGGCATCGGAGCGAACAACGAACCACTGCTTGAGGACTTGGTGCGCGCTGCTTCCCGCGATCCGGCGCGTCTGGATCCGGTTCGGCGGCTCATCGATGACTTGCGCAAGACCGACGAAGGCCGCCGCATCGTTCCCGACGACTTTATGTGCGTTTGGAACGCCGTCGAGCAATTGGTTCACCGAGGCTCAAGTCCGTGAACCGTCCGAGCGTCGACGAAATCCTGCGCCCTCTCAAGTGTTTTCAGCGGCGTACGGTGGACCATGCGTTTGATCGTCTGTTCCTTGCCAAAGATAGCACCTCGCGCTTCCTCGTCGCTGACGAGGTCGGACTCGGCAAGACGCTGGTTGCACGTGGAATCATTGCCCGTGCGATCGATCACCTCTGGGATGATGTCCCCAGGATCGACATCGTTTATATCTGCAGCAACGCCAGCATAGGCCGTGCGAACTTGCCAAAACTCCAAATCGGCGGTGGGCATGAGCGTTCGTTCGCACGCACGACTCGTCTCACTTTGCTGGCGACCGAGCTTGCGCCTCAGAACAATGGCGACGGCATGCTACACAGTAAATTGAACTTCGTGAGCTTTACACCTCGTACGTCATTCGACATGGGACATCCAGGCGGGCAGCGCCCCGAGCGGGAACTACTGTTTCACCTACTCGTCCCGCATATCGAACGCAAGATACCCTTGATGAACTTGCTCCAAGTTGGCGTCAAGTACAAGGACGATTGGCGATGGGGACTCCGCACAAAAGTGCCGATCGAAGATGGAATCCGCAATCGTTTCGATGAGGCATTCCGAACCCGTATCGATGTGCAACACAAACTGCAAACCGCTATCGAAAAGTGGTTTTTCCGGTACCGACCATCTTGGCCGTGGGAGGCGTGCCGGGTGCGCAACGAGGTTATCGGCGAATTGCGACGGATGCTTGCAAAAGTTTGCGTCGACGCGCTTGAACCCGACTTGGTTATTCTGGACGAGTTTCAGAGATTCAAGCCGTTGCTCGAGACTCGCGAGGAGCATCAGAGTGAGGCGGCGGCACTGGCGCAGTCCCTGTTCAACGTACGGGCCCACGATGGGTACCCGGTGCGCACGCTGCTGCTGTCGGCTACGCCGTACAAGCTGTACACCACTGATGCCGAGATTGAACAGGAAGACCATTACAAGGATTTCTTGGCCACCACGAAATTTCTCTATGATGCTGATGAGTCGCGCGTCGAACGACTGAAACGGCAGCTTGTCCATTTCGGTCAGGCGCTCAAGCGCACCGCCGCAATAAAGGCTTCTGCTGGCGATCATCAAGCCTTACTCACGCCCGCCAGGAC
>VYFM01000013.1:2323-2564 GCA_009842375.1 Candidatus Poribacteria bacterium
CTTCGTGCCGTGATGGCTCGCACCGAGAGAGTGGGAGCCAGCGAGGACCGGGATGCCATGGTTAGGGAAAACAGGGATACGGTTCCCTTGACCTCGGAAGACGTTTACCAGTACGTCGCCATGGACGCCCTCTTCCGAGCGGTCGGAGACCGCGATCCAATGCCGCTCTGGAAGTCTGCACCGTACCTGGCTCACTTCATGCGTGGATACAAGTTCAACGATTGTCTGGATGAGACGCTGG
>VYFM01000193.1 GCA_009842375.1 Candidatus Poribacteria bacterium
TTGTTATATCGTTTTCCATTACATATATCACATTCTACCCAGACATCTGCCAGAATACCCATATCAATTTTTTTAGCACCATTACCAGAACATGCTTCACATCTTCCACCAGGAACGTTAAAACTAAATCGACCCGGTTTATACCCACGTAGTTTTGCATCAGGTAAGTTAGTATAGAAAGACCGTATTGCATCAAATATTTTTGTATATGTAGCAGGATTTGAACGCGGTGTCCGTCCTATTGGTGCCATATCAATATTTATTATTTTGTCAACCACTTCGGATACATCAACCGTCTCTCCATCTTTAATTCCCTGTATACTGTCGTAGTCTCCCGGTACAGTCTTTGCCCTCATAAGGTCTCTTGCAAGTGCACAATAAAGAATATCATGAATAAGTGAACTCTTACCAGAACCACTCACTCCTGTAACACAACAAAGAGTACCTAACGGTATTTTTGGACTAATATCTTTTAAGTTATTTTGACGAGCATTGCAGATTTGCACCCATTTATCACCGGTGGGACGACGCGATTCTGGATGAACTATCTCTTTATCCCCTCTAAGATATTGTGCAGTTAATGAATTAGTACCATTAATGATTTGGTCAGGTGTCCCAATTCCTGTAATCTCACCGCCACGTAAGCCAGCACCAGGTCCAAAATCAACTATCATATCTGCAACTAACATAGTTGCTTCATCATGTTCAACTACAATTACCGTATTTCCTTGATTACGCAGATTCATCAATGTTTTTAATAATCCTGCATGGTCGCGTGGGTGAAGACCAATACTCGGTTCATCAAGAACATAAGTTACATCTCGAAGTCCCGCACCAACTTGACTCGCTAACCGAATCCGCTGTGCTTCACCACCTGATAACGTCGGTGCAGACCGTGATAATGTTAGATAACCTAATCCGACATCCATAAGAAATCCAAGACGTGATCGAATTTCTTTCAACAATTCCGTAGCAATGAATGCTTGTCTTTCTGGTAATTCAAGTGTATTAAAATAGTTTGAAGCATCTTGAATGGACATATCCAGAACTTCCGTGATATTCGTACCATCAATTGTCACACACTGAACTACCTGTTTTAAACGGGTTCCGTTACACTCTTGACAAGGCATCTTGATGAAGTAATCAGGAAGGTATGAGTTTCCATCCTCCTCAACATCTATCGAAAGATATCGTTGTTCATGTGCCGGAATGAGACCTTGAAATCTCCCCCTGAATTTCTGAATTCGTTTCCTGAATTGAGAAGGTCTTGAAAAGGTGAGAACGGTATCACCAGTTCCGTAAAGAATTGCATGTTGTTGTTCCGGAGTGAGGTCTTTCCAAGGAGTATTTTGTTTGAATCCGAGATGCTCTGATAGTGTCTGTAATACGATTTTCTCGTTCTGTTCCGGTTTCTCCCATAAAAGTAATGCCCCATCTAAGATCGACTTATCTTCATCTCCAATGACTAACTTAGGAGATATAGCCATTTGTACACCTAATCCACGACACTGTTCACACATTCCGTAGGGACTGTTGAATGAAAAATGACGAGGTTCGGGTATATCGTAACTAATTTGGCAATTTGTGCATGCATACTGTCTACTAAAAAGGAGATCTTCTTCTTCTTGTGCTTTTCGAGAAGTTTCACTATCTGACGACACAACATTGACAATAAGGCTATCATCTCCAAGAGAAAGCGCGGTTTCGACAGCCTCAGCAACTCGACTATGAATGTTATCCTTTATTATGACCCTATCTACCACAAGATCGATGTTGTGTCGTTGATTTGGATTTAGTGCTATATTGGAACTGATTTCATGCACTTCACCGTCAATACGCGCACGCACAAACCCCATTTTACGTGCATCTGATAATTCTCTTCTATACTCACCGCGCCTACCTTTGACAATAGGTGCTAATATCATCAGACGAGTACGTGGTGGAAAACTGAGAATGTGTGAAACAATGTCAGCAATTGTTTGCGATCCAACAGGTTCCCCACATTCAAGACAGTGGAATTCACCTGCCCGAGCAAATAATACGCGTAGATAATCGTAGATTTCTGTTACGGTGGCTACCGTTGAACGAGGATTGTGTCCTGATGAACCTTGATCAATAGCAATGGAAGGTGACAAACCTACAATCTTGTCAACTTCTGCTTTACCGAGCTGTCCTAAAAACTGACGGGCATACGCTGAAAGTGATTCTATGTACCTTCTTTGTCCTTCAGCATAAAGTGTGTCTATTGCAAGTGAAGATTTGCCTGAACCACTTACACCTGTGAATACTATAAGTTTATCTTTGGGGAGTTGAATATCAATGTTTTTTAAGTTGTGTTCTCGTGCGCCGTATACTTCAATTGACGCTTCTGCCATAGTATGATTCCTCAAAAAAGGTCTGTCGGTTATTACATTTACTTTGAAACTATGTCAATCTAAAAAACCGCCTAATTCTTTTAGTTTACGTACATCTCTCCGCCAGTCTGATTTTACTGTTACATATAATTCTAAAAATACACGTGAATCCAGAAATTTCTCAATTTCATGACGTGCTAATTC
>VYFM01000089.1 GCA_009842375.1 Candidatus Poribacteria bacterium
GGCGGGGAAACCCCTGCACATACGCATAAGAATTAATATTAATAGATTGATAGTTGTGAGAAAATTTGTTTATCTGGTGAGATTGTTAGATTGGTATTCACGTTCTAATTTGACCTGACGAAAATCAAATTCAACAAGCCTAATTACACATGGTTCATATATTCTTAGTTAGAATCAAGGTCAACGGAGATAAAGCGGAAGCCAGAGGGTTTTAGTTTTTCAACAAGGGTATCCCGCAGTTCAAGAACACGCGCGAACTGGGAATCAGGGACCTGTATTCTGAGGACAGGTTTATGATCGTAAAGTGATGCACCTTCAATGTCAAATTCTGCAATAAGTTGTTCTGCTTGCTTCATAGGAGAAAGTTCTGGCTGTGTTTCCATATTATCTTTGCTTTCTCCAATCACTTCCTGCCATAAATCCGCCATCAACGAAGACCATCTGACCTGTAACAAAGTCGGATGCGTTAGATGCAAAGAAGATTGTCAATCCTGCTAAGTCCTCCGGTTCACCCCAACGGTCTGCGGGGGTGCGATTTAAGATCCATTCGTTTCTGCTATCTTCTCGTGCGGGAGCGGTCATTTCTGTTCGGATAAATCCTGGAGCAATGCCATTGACTTGTATGTTGTGTTCTGCCCATTCTACTGCAAGCAACTTTGTAAGTTGTAAGAGACCACCTTTGGCTGCGGTATATGCTACGCTGGTTGGAAGTCCTATCGCTGAGGTCAGGGAAAGTGTATTAATAACCTTGCCACTACCTTGTTTTTCCATAACTTTACCACAGGCTTTTGCGAGAAAGAAGGCTCCCTTTAGATTGACATTTGTGACGAAATCCCAATCTTCTTCGGAGAATTCCAGTGCGGGGTTTCGGACATTGACACCCGCATTGTTGACCAACACGTCAAGCCTACCGAATGTATTGACTGTTTGGTCAACAAGTGCGTCAATGTCTTGAAGGTTGCCAACGTCCGCTTGAATTGGAAGGACAGTTCTACCGGTTTCTTCGGTAATTTGTTCTGCAACAGGAGTAAGTGTATCAATCTCTCTGCCAGCGATAACAAGATCAGAACCCGCACCTGCGAGTCCTTCAGCCATTGCTCTGCCGATGCCGCGGCTTGCTCCACTTACAAGGCTTACTTTTCCATCTAACCGGAACTGTTGGATTGTATCTGTAGCGGAATTTTGGTTCATACTTTATTCCGTGTTTCCGGTTTTTTTATTCATCTCAACTAAGTCTTTGGATCCAACAACCTTGATTTCACCGTTATGTTCGTACGCGAGATTTTCAAGTAAATATGCACCAACGGAGAGTCTTAAATCAATCTCAAGTGCTACGACATAGATTCTGGCTTTATTGGTATTCATTTTACTTACATAATCAAGGATTTTTTGGGGATTAGTTTCTATCTCGTGCCCCTTAATTGTAGTGGGGAGTCCATCTGTAACCAAAACGATAACAGAGGAGTCAAGCGTGAAAGCCTTTTCAAGCGCAGCGAGTATGTTAGTTCCTCGATTATTCTGAATGCTTTCTGGGGTAAAAGAATCGAGGTAAAACAGGGCATGTCTGATATTTTTTTCGTCTGCTGGTAAGAGTTTCTCACTCATCATTCTGGCGTTCGTAGAAAAGGGAACAATATTGAAGGTGTCATCGCTTCCGAGCATTAGAACTGAATCTTTAACGGCATTTAGAGCCAGTTCAAGTTTGTTGAGACCGGCTGCTTGCATACTTGCGGAAATATCAAGACAATAAACGACATTTTGTGGACCGTCAAGGTCGTTGAGGAATTTGATGATACCGAGCGGATCTTTGTAACCAGAAGCACCACCACCTTCAAGGAGTCCGTCTCCACCGCCACCTTGGGATGAACCGCGATATATTCCTGAACCATCACCGCGTGCGCGAACACGTCCAGTAACAAGACCTACACCATCAGTTCGTCCGGGTTGTGATATGAGTCGGCTAAGGTTTGAGGCTTCGGCTTCCCTTAGTTTTGCGTCAGTCATTAAATCAGGCACAAGCTCGTTTATCGGTGCATTGTTGACTTCAACATCATGGATAACAATCCTTTCGCTCAATTTAACGACTTCGTCCCGCTCATTCTTTGCGGCATCAATCTTTTTTTGCTCAGCATCTTTTGCGAGTTTCTGCTCGGGCTTAAGCAACTTTTTTGATAAAGGAGGTTTCGGTCTAAGTTTTCGTTCAAGCAATGGGTCTGGTTCTTTAAATAGATCAAAAGCGAGTGCATCTGCTTGTTCATTAGTGACTGCACCCAACGGCAAGAAAAGATATACTATTGCTATACTCATGTGAAAAATAAGTGAGAGCAATATTATTGATTTCATACGTGTTTTGCGTTTTTCTTTTTCAGCAAAACGGTTTGCCATTTCATCTAACATTTGAGATTCTCCTAATAATATTTGTAAAGACTTCAATCAGTACTTGACGAAATCGTTTCTAAGACGTTTATCCATTGCGTGCCTTTGGATGTCAATTCATAATTTGTATGGTTGCGATGTTTTATCCATTTACCTTTAACATTATTTTTTCTATAGTGA
>VYFM01000035.1 GCA_009842375.1 Candidatus Poribacteria bacterium
GACTGGTACCGAATTTATGACCCTTCGTGAAAATGCGGATATCAAAATTATTGATGTAAAAACTGATTTAAGCAGTTATGCTGCCTCAGATTTGCGGAAAGTTCTGGAGAGCCTTCTTACAGAAAAGGTGAGTAAAGTAGTCGTGAATTTTAGCGAGGTAAGTCACATCAATAGCACAGCAGTAGGCACGTTAGTAGGTATCGCAAAACGACTTCGGCAAAACGGAGGCGACCTTAAACTTTGTAACTTAGCCTCAACACTTACACGTACTTTTAATCTCATAGGGGCATCAAGCGTTGTTGAAATATATGAAACCGAAAAGAGTGCTATTGCGGCTTTTTAATCTGTTTATTTGAAAACAAATGGTGTTCCAATGGAAAAAGCCTGCATTGAATTGAAAGTGCCAAGTGATGTTTATTACCTCGAATCAGTACGTGCATTTATTGGAAAATTATCTGAAACACTCAGATTTACCAAGAAACGTATAGCGGATATACAACTCGCTCTTGATGAAATCTGTAGCAATGCTGTTTACCATGGTTCCAAATGTGTATCGTGCGGCATTCAGTTACAAATATCTGTGGACACGCGATCACTTGAAATTGTCGTAAGTGATAAAGGTGGTGTTAACACGCGGGATTGGTTATCTCCTGAGAAATTAGCGGAGATCCAGGCTAAACGGTCGCCAACGGGTGAAAGTGGACATGGTCTATATCTTATAGATTGCCTTGCAGATGTCCATAAATTTAAACCAAATATGGTCGGTGGTACTGATGTAACAGCGATTTTCTATCGGGATATCCAACCAGAAAATAGTTAACCTTGAATTGCTATCAATGTCAAATCATCCTCATACGGATGCGCATGACTATATTTCGCTATTATATCAGAAACAAATTCAATCAGATCATCTGGTGATTCAGCATTACACGTTTTAATCACATCTTGTAACCGTTCTACAGTAAAATTTTCATTCTGTGAATTTTTCACTTCATAGGCTCCATCCGTATAGAAAAAGACTCTACTTGAGGAATCAAATCGGTAAGAACAATTTTCATATACGGATTCTCTCCGAATGCCTAAACCGTTCCCTGTCTGTCTATCAGTAATCCTTTCGCATTCAGACTGTAATCCGTGCTGCAAAAACGGGGTTGGATGTCCAGCATTGGAACAGACAAGTTGTTTCGTTGTTAAATCAAAAATTGCGCAAAACGCTGTCGCAAACATAAATAAACGTGAACTTATTATATCATTGAAACGCGTGTTAAGGATTTGCAATATCTGGGAAGGGTTGTCCTTTATATGTTCCCGATGTTCTGATAAAACTGTTTTGATAAAAACGGTGACGAGTGCAGCCGAAGCACCATGACCCATTACATCAGATATTAATACACCTATCCGATTCTCATCAATCTCCCATACATCAAAAAAATCTCCACCGACAGCGAGAGCAGGGCAAGAATAGGAAGCAATTTGAAATCCTGCTAATTCTTGTGTGCCATTCTGAGGAATTATTATCTCTTGAACGCTACGAGCCATTTGTAGTTCAGTTTCTAAACGAGCATTATGTTGTTCAAGTGTATCGTGGTATAGCTTGATACGTAATAGGGACTTTATCCGAGCTAATACTTCAAAACTATTAAAAGGTTTTTCAATAAAGTCATCTGCTCCTGCCTCAACAGCCTTAATGCGGTTTTCATGTGTATCACGCAAAGCAGTAATCATGATAATCGGTATAAATTCTGTCTTTTTATCCGCTCGGACCCTTGTCACTACTTCAAACCCATCTACTTTCGGCATGTTGATGTCTAATAAAATAAGGTCAGGTATATCATCAGATATAATCTGTAATGCTTCAACTCCATCACTTGCAGTGAATACTGTATAGCCACGTGCCTGTAATTGTATTTGTAAAATTTTGACGTTGCGCGGTTCATCGTCAACAACAAGTATTTTGGCTGATTTATCAGATTTCATACCGTATTTCCTTTGATATAGTGTGCTATACATCGCAAAAACTCATGTGTATCAATCGGTTTGCTGAGATAGTCGTCACAACCAGCCTTTAGTAGTCGTTCACGGTCCCCTGACATTGCAGCTGCGGTCAATGCAATAATCGGTATATTACTCCACTTCGGATTTGTTTTAATCTGTCGTGTCAATTCTTCACCACTCTGTCCTGGAAGTGCAATGTCCATTAGAATGAGTGCGGGTACATCCTGTTCTAAACACACAAGTGCCTCAGCTGCGTTGACAGCTTCAATTACCTTATAGCCTTCAGATCGCAAAAGGATACGTACTACTTTTCTGTTCAACTCTTGGTCTTCTATAACTAATATGGATTGTGAGTTTTCCGTACTCAATGTATGGCTCCTACAAAACGCGGGTATAAAAATAATTGCAGTACATCACATACAGAGACAGCATCGTTTGGTTTTCATATAGAAAAACTACCACGATATGCTTTTTTCGGTCTACGTGTATAAGAGGAACAGTGGAAGGAAACAGTAGTATTGTGTATTGATTCTGATGTGCTTATTTGATTAATAGAAACG
>VYFM01000447.1 GCA_009842375.1 Candidatus Poribacteria bacterium
ATTCTCATGTTTCTGCTATGGTATTCATACATCATAGTAAGGAGGAATGACTTGATCTCCGAACAAGAAAACCAACTATATTAGGTCGCGGAGAGTCGTGTCAAAGATATATGAAAGTAGCAGCAATGTTTGGTGAAGGCAAAGGTGGAGTAGTCGATAAACCGGATCCCAAAGCGGGAGGGGATGTCGTTGTCGTAAAAATCCGTGCTGTGCCGATGTGTACTGAATACAAAGGATTCAAAGCCGGTGGTACTGGTGAACATTTTGGACATGAGGCAGCTGGTGAAGTCGTTGAAGTGGCACAACCCGGTCGCGTGAAAGTAGGAGATCGTGTCGTTGTCCAACCACAAAATTCATGTGGTAAATGTAATATGTGTGTCATCGGCGAACATATCCATTGTACTGGTGGACGGAACATCAGAGAGATGGTGGGTGAATATGTTGCTGGTGCGACTTATGCGCAGTACATGCACAAAATGGAGGATCTACTTTTCCCAATTCCTGACGATGTGAGTTTTGCCCACGGTGGTATGGCATGTTGTGGACTTGGACCGACCTTTGGGGCAATGGAACAGATGGAAGTGGATGCATTGGATACTGTGATGGTCACAGGTTTAGGACCTGTAGGACTTGGTGGAATAATTAATGCCAGTTATCGGGGTGCACGTGTCATTGGGGTTGAAAGCCATCCTTACCGCGCAGAACTTGCCAAGAAGTTAGGTGCTGAAGAGGTATTAAACCCAAAGGATGAAGACATACTCGACCAAATTCGTGAATTGACAAATGGTATTGGTATTGACAAAGCGGTTGATTGCTCGGGAGCGTCCGCTGCACATCGTTTGATGGTTGATGCTTCTCGACGAAAAGGTCAGGTTACATTTGTTGGTGAAGGTGGAGAATTTCCGCTTGCCGCAAGTAGGGATATGATTCGGAAAGGTCTTGTTTTACGTGGGAATTGGCACTACAACCTTGGATTCTATCCCAAATTGATGAAGGTAATCAAAGAATCTGCGGATAAAATAGACACCTATATCACTCACACGTTCCCGATGAGTGAAGTTCAAACGGCGTGGGAATTGCAGGCAACAGGTGAGTGTGGTAAGGTTGTACTGGATCCGTGGGCGTAGTTAAAGAATAATATTTGAATATAATCTAAGGAGTGAACATATACCAGTAGGAAAGGATTCAATCGTGCCTACTGGTATATTTTTTAGCGTTCTAATGAAATATTGAAAAAAATAAGCAATGGCACCGCCACTGTGTTAGCATCCGCATCATCAGCCGCCTGATTGCGGTACTGGTTCGGTGATATCTGGTTCTGGTGGTGCTTCAGTCCCATTCAGGTCTCCAAAACAGAGCACATACCCACCATCACCAAACCAAGAACCTAATGATAGTTTGTAATTATCAAGATCGTTGTGTGCTAAAAAGTCTCCACGTAGATGGTGATCGTGCCGTGCAAAGAAATAGTGTCGATCCCCATCCCAATACAATTCACCATTCATTGAAACACGAAATGAGGTATTCGGTATTGGGTCCATATCCTCTGATTCGACATACTCAAGCGGAATCTTTAGTGCGTCAATGAATTCATCTAACGAACCACCTGATTCAACGTAACTAACTATATCGTTCCAGTCAGCAAGACGAACACCTATCCCCAATTTATCCTTACAGGCAGATTTGAGATCTCCTCTTTCAGACAAATTATGAGTATAGACATGGAACTTTTGGAAACTGACAACATGTGTTAATACTGGTTCTGTGGTATCTGGCTCAAAATCATCTTCAGTCAAATCATCCACATCGTTCAACTCAATTGCATCTGGTGTGGGTTCAATTATTTTTGGTTCTGGTGGTGCAACCGTGCTTTCAGGGTCGCCAAAGCAGAGCGCAAAACCACCCTTACCAAACCAAGAACCTAATGACAGTTTGTAATTGTCAAGGTTGCTGTGTGCTAAAAAGTCTCCACGTAGTTTGTGATCGTGTCGTGCAAAGAAAAAGTGACGATCTCCTGCCCAATGCAGTTCCCCGTTCATTGAAATGCGATACGAGGTGTTTGGTATCGGATCCATATCTTCTGGTTGGACATATTCAAGCGGAATCTTTAGTGCGTCAATGAATTCATCTAATGATCCACCCGCTTCACAGTATGCAACTATGTCGTTCCAATCTGCAAGTCGAACACCTTCACCCAATTGTGTTTTACATTCTTCTTTTAAGTCATCTGTTTCGTCCAAATCATGAGCAATGACGTGGAACCGCTTGTAACTCGCTGCAATTTTTTCATTTTTCATAGGTGAAACTCCTTTCTATTGTTGTTATTGACAAAACAATTACGAATAATGTTCACATACACACACTTTCGGATGCACTCTTGTAATCTTGACATACTCCCAAGTCTAAAGGGGCAGGGTCTCTCCGCTCGATTAGAAGCACACTTTCTTTCTGGGCGAGGGAACCTCGCCCTACGAGGAGACGGTCTCCGCAATCACTGAAATGTCTCTTTAATTATTCACTTTACTATAAATAGAATTGATATAATATGTC
>VYFM01000517.1 GCA_009842375.1 Candidatus Poribacteria bacterium
GATTCATGAGTTGATCAACACGTAAACGTGGAAGCGTCCATCGTATCCACATCATTATGAAGACAAGTGCCAAAGTTTTGATCACGAAACCGGGAAATCCTCCGAGAAAATTGAAGCCCGGTAAGACTCCTTGCCATCCTCCGAGGAAGAGCGTTACGCCAATGGCACTCACCGCGAACATATTTGCATATTCAGCGATAAAGAAGAGGGCAAAACGCATACCACTATATTCGGTGTGAAATCCTGCAACAATCTCAGACTCTGCCTCTGGTAGATCAAATGGTGTTCGGTTGACCTCAGCAATAGCAGATATAAAGAAGATAAAGAAAGCAATAAATGTAAAAGGCGACCTAAAAATCAACCAAGTAAAGACCCCACCACCCTGACTATCCACAATGTCACGCATACTCAGGCTACCTACAAGCATTACAACAGTCAAGATAGAAAGACCGAGAGGGATTTCATAACTGACAATCTGTGCAGCGGAACGTAAAGAACCCAGTAACGACCACTTACTGTTTGAAGACCAACCCGCCATTATTACACCCATGACAATCACAGACGAGATCGCCATGATATAGAATATCCCGATATTAAAGTCACTGACTAAGATATTTTGACCGAATGGAATTGCTGCGAAAACTGCAAAGGAACAGGCGAATATGACATAAGGGGCAAGCATGAAAAGAACTTTATCGCCTTGCGGTGGGATATAGTCCTCTTTAAAAATGAGTTTCACACCGTCGGCTAAAGTTTGAAGTGTTCCCCAGGGTCCCACACGCATCGGACCGGTTCTATTCTGAAAACGCGCTGCAACTTTCCGTTCTGCAAGCACTAAGACCAATGGAAGTAATGGCACAACAGCAACAAAAAGACCCGCACATACCAACATCACGAGAATTGTGCCTATTTCCACTGGGAAATGTCCTTCAAATGCTTCCGGTAACCGTGGAATAATTACATTCTGCACGAAATCTGTTGCCCAATTGGAACTGTCCTGCAAATCTATTTTCGGTAAGAAACTTTCAGAAAATGTCTCTGACATCTAATCTCCTAAACAACTGGGTTATCTGAACCGTCAGTGATGGTCTATCGATCAACCTCTCCCATGACAATATCAATACTTCCTATAATTGCAATTATATCTGCGACCATTAAACCACGACTCAGTTCCTGCAAAGCACTCAATGCACTAAAACAAGGAGAACGTCCTTTGACACGCACTGGCTTTGGTGTGCCATCACTTACAATATAAAATCCGAGTTCACCGCGTGGGGCTTCACTACGGAAATAGATTTCACCTTTCGGTGGTCGTACAGCTTTTAAATCTGCCATGACAGGACCATCTGGAAGACCTTCAGCTAAAATCTGCCGTACTATCTTCACGGATTCCTTCATCTCATCCATACGCACCTTGTACCGACTCCAACAGTCCCCTACAACAGCCCCTAATTCTGGAATGTCCTTAGCAACAGGCACATCAAAATCAAATCTATCGTAGATAGAATAAGGTTCATCTCTCCGTAAATCCCAATCTATCCCTGAACCACGTAGGTTCGGACCGGTAGCACCGTAACTGATTGCCATTTCTGCTGGCATCACAGCAACCCCCATAGTCCGTTCAGAGAAAATACTGTTTGATGTTAACAAATCGTTAAATTCGTCAATCTTCGGTTCAAAATAGTCGAGAAAACCTTCTATTTCATCTAAATAATTCTGCTCAGCAATGGAACCGGGTTCAATAGGTATGATTTCGGAGACACCACCGATACGTATATAGTTATAAGTGAGACGCGCACCACAGACCTTCTCAAACAGCAGGAGAAGACGTTCCCGATCGCGAAAAGCGTAGAGGAACGGTGTGAATGCCCCGATATCCATGCCGTAAGTACCAAAAGAGAGCAAGTGACTTGCAATACGATTTAATTCGCAGATTAACACACGCAAATATTCTGCCCGTTCTGGTATAGCAAAATCCTTGGTTTCATCTGCTGCCATAAGTTTTTCAACAGCAAGACAAAACCCCCAATTCTGATTCATCGCCGCAACATAATCCATCCGATCCGTAAAAGGAATGATTTGGGGGTAAGAGAGGTTTTCGGAGTGTTTCTCAAAACAACGGTGTAGGTAGCCAATATGTGGAATCGCTTCCCGCACGATCTCACCATCTAATCTCAATTCCAACCGTAACACCCCGTGTGTACTTGGGTGCTGAGGGCCCATATTGACTATCATTTCATCCGTGAATGGCTTAAGTTCAATAATTTTTGATTCTGTTTGTTGTGTGCTTTCCATAGTGCGGATTATCTTGCTTAATTGTATTTATTTTGTCTATTAAATATCTCTTATTTTAGTACGGGACGCGCATACCACGATAGAAATCGGGTTCCTGATAGTCCTTTCGTAGTGGGAATCCTTCCCAATCATCCGGTAGTAAAATACGACGAAGGTCGGTGTGCCCTTCAAACAAAATTCCGTAGAGATCATAAGTTTCCCGTTCATGCCAGTCTGCTGTTTTCCAAATATGTGATACGGTCGGAATGTGTGCG
>VYFM01000001.1 GCA_009842375.1 Candidatus Poribacteria bacterium
CACATTCCCTCTATTATGGAGATAATCTCACAATTCTCCAGGAACATGTCTCTGATGAGAGTGTCCACCTAATATATATTGACCCCCCATTCAACACAGGTAAATACCAGCTGCGCACCGAAATACAGGTTGAGCAGGATGATAAAGGGGATCGGGTTGGTTTTCAAGGTAAGACATACAAAACTCATAAAGGTGAAACGAGACATTACTCCGATATATTTGAGAGTTCAAATGTCTATTTGCAATTTTTACGTCCACGATTTGAAGAAGCATACCGTGTCCTACATCCCTATGGAAGTTTTTTCCTGCACATAGATTACAGAGAGGTGCATTACTGTAAGATCCTCTTGGATGAGATATTTGGACGTGCATCATTTATAAATGAAATAATTTGGGCGTATGATTTCGGTGGGCGTTCCAAAACCCGTTGGCCTACTAAACATGATAGTATCCTTTGGTATGCTAAAACACCAAAACGTTATACATTCAATTTTGATGAAATGGATAGAATACCGTATATGGCTCCGGGTTTAGTCGGAAAAGAAAAGGCAGCACGAGGTAAAACACCTACAGATGTGTGGTGGCATACGATTGTAAGCACAAATGGAACCGAAAAAACCGGTTATCCAACCCAAAAACCCCTTGGAGTACTTAACCGTATTGTTAAAGTACATTCATCACCAGAGGATACATTGTTGGATTTTTTTGCTGGAAGCGGAACATTTGGTGAAGCAGCTGCATTACATAACCGTTCCTCTATATTAATCGACAACAATATAACTGCTATCCATAGCATCATGTCAAGATTAACAATTTTTGGGGTTGAACTTGTCAACGCAAATTACGATACATTACAGTAACAATTGCTGCAAATGACTGAATTCCTGTCTTTTGATAAATCATTTTGAGTTTATATCTATCTTCTCTGTTCCAGATGTCTCTAAATATATATGACTTATATTGGCACTTACCGGTATTTATGAAGGTATAGACATCAGGAGGAAACAATGAAAAAACTAATTGCTATCTCAGAACAGATTACAGAGAGAATCAACCAATTTATAGAGGATTTAGAAAAAAACGGGTCAACTCTTGATAAAACCGTTTATGATATGAAAAAAAGGATCAACATAGCAAAAGAACATGTTGCCACAGCAATTGCAGGAGAACAGACGCTCAAACGCACATATCAGATGGTAGTTGATAAAGTAAAAATGTGGGATGAAATTGCTAAAACATCTATTGAAGATGGAGATCATGAGCAAGCTAGCGAGGCGAATCAACATAAAGAACAACTTATACAACGCGCACAAGATTTAGAACAACGGATTCAGACTCAGGAAAATATAGTAACTGAACTTAAAACGGAACTTCTCGAATTTTATCTCAGATTAAAGAAGTCATCAGAACATGTAGAATCGTTATCTCACCGCAAAAAACAAGCAGAAACCCGTGCAGCATTCTATAAAGTATTGGCAGAATTTGATCTACATGATGATAGTAACGCCTTTCAACAAGCTGAAGAGGAGTTGAAGGCTGCAGAAGAAGAAGCAAAAAGGTGGGAAGAAAGAAGTCGTAAAACTACTGTAAAACGTGAAACTCCTAAGAAAGAAAACAAACTCGACGAAGCTCTCGCAGCACTAAAAAACGAAATTCTTGGCGATAGTCAAAATGATTGAGACCCAAAACCTAACCAAATATTTCGGTAAATTGTGTGCTGTCGATTCACTCAGGCTACAGGTAGAATCTGGGGAAATATTCGGGTTTCTTGGACCCAACGGGGCAGGTAAAACTACAACAATCAATATGCTCACGGGGTTACTACGACCTACATCTGGCACAGCAACACTCGGTGGGTTTGATATACAAGAACAGAGTTTACAAGCGAAAGCAATTCTCGGTCTTATGCCAGATACACCTCAACTTTATGAAGCATTAAATGGTAGGCAATTTGTACGGATGATTGCAGATTTGTATGAAGTGCCTCCGCAACAAGCTGAAAATGAAATGAATATGCTTCTTGAACAATTAGAACTTACTGATGCTGCTGATGACCAGATAAAAGGATATTCCTACGGTATGCAGAAGAAAATTCTGCTTATCTCTGTACTCATTCACCACCCCCAAATTCTCTTCCTTGATGAACCCACAAGTGGATTAGATCCGAAAAGTGCTCGCACCGTTAGAGAGATTTTACGTGAACGGTGTGAAAATGGATGTGCTGTCTTTATGACTACACACATACTGGAAATTGCTGAACGAATATGTGATCGGGTTGGTATCATTAGTAAAGGAAAACTAATTGCTGTCGGTACTATTGCTGAACTTCTACAGAAGAAACGTGAGTTGCATACACAACCAACAGAAATAAATCCTAACCAAACAGAAACATTGGAGGATATCTTTCTTGATCTTACTGCAGATGGATAATATCCACGCGCTATAATAACCTAAGCTGCCACTTATGTAGCGTAAACTTTTAGTTTGTGCATCTTAGAACGCAAACTAAAAGTTTACGCTACAAAATATCACGATTAATGAG
>VYFM01000107.1 GCA_009842375.1 Candidatus Poribacteria bacterium
GCTTTGCTCGCTCCGACCTACAGTTTATTATGACGATTTATCAATTAGAAATGGTATCAGTCGGTGATTTTTAGTGCGTATGAAACAAAATTGAGAGCGCAAGATCAAGGAATAGCAACCGTCCTTGGAAAATCTATAAGTATCATATCTTCACAGAGAAACTGACAATTCTAACAGAACATCCTTGGCAAAGCACACAGTTGGATTGGATTAGCGATAACGCGCATGCAGTATCACCCGTAGGAAAAAGGCAATACGCTGGGGTGAACTCAAAATGAATCTTAGTTCCCACAGTGAAGCATTTAAGACAGTATTGCACAGTTTATCTGTCTTCTTTCCAAATTAACACAGGACATGGCAAATCAACGCTAAATAGATTTTAGCGTTGATACACTACGTGCTATGATTAAACTCATGATATTTACAAAATATCCTCACTGTATCATGACCGATTCATACACAGTAAGCAACTTCTTCCCTATGTTCCGCCAATCATAATCCTGCTCTACGCTCGCACGTCCTTTTTCGCCAATTTGTTTGCGTAGTGGCGGGTTTGTCAGCAACTTGATGACAGCCTTAGCAAAATCTATCGGGTCGTCAGCGATAAGGATTTCTTCACCATCGCGAAGTGCCAACCCTTCCGCACCAACCGTGGTAGACACAACCGCTTTCCCCATTGCCAATGCCTCCAGAATCTTCAGGCGTGTACCACTCCCTATCCGCAAAGGCACAACAAATACTGTTGCCTCAGCAAAATAAGGTTTAATCTCTGGCACACGTCCAGTTACTTCAACGCCTTCCCTATCTGCCAGCTGTTGTACCCGTGCTGACGGGTTTCCACCAACGATAGAGAATTTGACATCAGGAACGTTTTTCTGAACCTGAGGTAACACCTCTTCTGCAAAGAACGAGACAGCGTCTTCGTTAGGGTACCAATCCATGCTTCCAATATAGATAAGATGTGCCGGTGCTTCGGATGCGAAATCAGGCTGATAATGCGATACATCTACACCGTTAGGAATTACCTTGACAACGTCATCACCGCAGAATTGCTGGAAAACTTTAGCATCAATATCGGATGTGCATGTCACCGCATCAAACCGCGGACTTAACACACGCTCATAACGTTGAAACGCACGTCGTTGTGTCCAATACGCGCATTTGTAGAATAAATTTGATGTTTCACCTGTCAACCTATGCCAAATCGCAGAGTCAACGTTCTGTTGTGAAAGCACACTCGGAAGGTTTGTTTCAGTATAAAACTGAGCGGTGTGAAACATCTCATAGTGCACCAGATCATAAGTTTCTGATGCTAACAATTCCCTTAGTTTTTGTCTATAGGCAGGAACATTGTATCGTGCTACAGTGATTGGTTGTCTTTTGATACACGCAGAGGTGAGTGTTCTGAGTGAAACGCGGGGGAGTGTTGCGGAATTCTGGACAATGTGAACTTTAATACCAAATTGTTCAATATGGGTAACACTTGATTTATCTGATTGTTGTGTTTCTAATGCAAGCAGTGTAATGTCGTTCTTCAGTGCTATCTGTTTGAGAAGGTTATATACACGAATACGTCCGCCGTCAGTGAGAGGATACGGCACGGTGGGAGAAAGAAAAAGGATTTTCATATTTTACGGGAACAACAATCGTTTGTCATGAGAAATATGTTCTGAACATTATTCTGTAAGTTCACTGTCTTCAGATTGATTAGGTTTTTCGGTGTCTTTTTCTTTTCTTTTAAAACCATCCATAAAAGCAATTAGCTTTTCTTTTAATTGCTGGCGTGAACTAAGTATCGGTGCAGATGGCAGAAAGACAGTTCCGCTTTTACGAGGTATCCATCCTTTAAGGGCATCAGTTATGCCAATGTAGAACCATTTACTATCAAGGTCAAGATGGACATTCAACCTATTTTCCGTTTTTTGAATATTATATCTTTGTGTGCCATCAATTATTTGCCAACTTGACCTACCCTCTTCAGCAACCAATTTAGCATTTACGGACAATGGTATTTTCTTCCGTTTGAATGCCTCGCGCAGTTCTGTAGATAATTTCCCTTCACTCAAAGTATCTGCTGAGGTTATACCAACCTGAAAAAGCAGCTTCATTATGGGGTACTTTGATTGTTGATAGACATTCAGTTGGTCTTTGCCATTCCTGATTTCATAATTCTGTTGAAACTTATTATCATTCATCAACCAGTGCTTATTAGTCTCTATAACGGAGAATTTCAGATCATTTGATAGATTAATCTTCTTGGTGTTAAATGCCTCTTCAAAATTGGGTAGATAGATATCAAGCACATTGTCATTCCTTGCAACGGTGTAACCTGCTCCAGTACCATCTGTTAGTAGCCAGTCCTGACCACTCAGCAATACTTTAATTTTTGGTGAACTTGATTCTATCCGTATTCCTCCTAAAGAATCATCAAACATTTCTTTCCAGCTAAACGCTGTTTTTAATTCTTTATCCAGTGCATCTGGGGTTAGATTTACCCGATGTCCTAGAGGAACACTAAACAACATTCCTCTGGAATATAC
>VYFM01000012.1 GCA_009842375.1 Candidatus Poribacteria bacterium
CCCTTCCTCGTGGACGGTTTCCACCGCCGCCCCTGGCGGCGCAGGAAGTCCTCCGCGAAGTCGGCGAACAGGGGACCGCTTTTTCCGTCCGATCCCGCGGCCTGGACGGCGGCCGTGGCCTGTTTCCTGGCTTCCGCGGCGGTGATCTCGTCCGTGGTGCCCAGTATGAGGGTGTGCGGGCCGGACTGCCTTGCAATACTGACGATGAAGGTTCTCTTGCCGTTCTTCGGGACCCGGAGGCCGAAGTCCGGGAAGTCCCGGTCGACGACGGTGAGGCCGCCCCGTGGGATTTTCCGCTCGCGGAAAGTTCGGCGGACGGTTCGTTCGTTGATGGGTGCGTGGATGCGCATGGATCTGTCTCCGTTGTCTGTTACCTTGGGCACCGCCTGTCCCGAGGGAACAGGACGGCATTCATGAACGGGCAACGCATCACATGCACGGGGCCGCGACATCGGGCCGGTATGGCCTAACTGGCTGTCGCATAACGGAAAATTCCCGCATCACGCACGCCGGGCCGGTCTCGCTCCTGCACCCCAGGTGCGTGGGGTGTGAGAGAGAAACCGCCGCGGGGCGGTCAGGGACGGAAAATCCAGGAGCGTAACCGAAGGGGAAATCTTCGCCGGCGAGAACGGCAGGCGGGAGCCGCCGCGGCGAGTGAGCGGGCGGTAGTGCAGTGGGAATGATCGAAGGTACCGATCACTTGATCGGCCGTAGATTCGATGGAAGTTCCGGACGCACTGACAGAAGTGTCGAACGGAAGTGAAGACACAAGAGCGGGGTCGATCCCTGATGGCGATGACGACGGCACCGGCCACGGTGCGAAGCACCGAGCCGGCAGCGGGAGTCGAAGACGATGCGGCTGTCCTGTCCGCCGGAGAGGCGAAGCGTCGACGGAGCGGACCACGGAGGCGGGAAGCTTGGCGCAAGGTGAAGCCGGCGCCGACGTTGCTCGGGAAGATTGGGAACGTGCCGGCGAATGCCGCGGGATGAAGATTGAATGGCCGTTCGCGGCGCAGACTGCGACGGCGAGAGAGGAGCGCGGTGCAAGCGAAGCGAGCGACGCGAACCACGCACCGGCCGGCGCACAGTGGCGACCATGAAAAAAGGGCCACGCCGGAACGGCGCGGCCCTGTCGGTGACTTACTGGCACCGAAGCACCGGGATGCCCACGCTCTCCGCCTTGTCGCCGAGGTTCGCGGTGATGCCGGAGCCCGGGAAGAGAATCAATCCCTTCGGCAGGAGGTTCAGCAGGTCGTCGTTCCTCCTGAACGGCGCGGCCTTCCCGTGAGTGTTCCAGTCGGGCCGGCACACCACCTGGTGGACACCGCGGGCCTCGGCCCAGCGCGCCGCGAACTTCTCGACGCCGGGTCCGCCGCCGTGGACGAGCACCATGTCCGGATATTTCTTCCGCGCGCCGTCGAGTTTCCGGAACACCGCGTCCGGGTCTCCGTCCTGTTCCTTCTGCAGGTCGCGGAGTTCGGGCGAGATGCGGTCGATGCTTCTCTCCAGCCTCCGGATCTGGGCGTCGAGGGTGTTCACGAATCCCCAGAGGAGGGAGCTGGCCTCGTCGGCCAGCTGGAACCCGGTCATACCGATTCCATCGGCGAGGACGGAGAAGGCTTCGGTGACCGCACCGATCGCGGTTTCCCTCTCCCAGGTTTCCCGGGGGTCGAACTCGTCGCGCTCGGGAGTCGCCCCGTAGAGCTTCGCCTGTTCGCAGACGTGTGCGGTCACGGACTGGCCGCCGGTGAGCGCCGGTTCGATCCGAGCCCCGCGGCGGCGTTGGAAGCCTATGAAGCGCGGGATGCGGAGCGCTGCATGAAATGGCGGGAACGGTTCCCGTAGCCGAAGTCTGTTATATCGAACGGCGGTTTCGGCGAGAGCGGCGCGGGAGGATTCAGGTTTCGGCCATGTCGATCCGCCCGCCCCAGGGCTCCCGGTTCGATTCTCCGGGCGGGTCGCCCCAGTTTACCCATGCAACAGGGAACCCGGGCTCCATCCCGGGCCAGGAAGAACACTCCATGTCGGTGAGGTAGAGGCACACCCCCGGCTGCTTCCCCTGTTCCTCCAGCCATTCGAACCCCGGCCGGAAGTCGGTGCCGCCCCCGCCCTTGAGTTCGATCCCGTCCGGCAGGTCGGAACCGGAGTACTCCGCCACGTCCTGGAGCCGGGTGTCCACCTGCAGCACGATCACCTCCTGGGGCTGTATCTCCAGCATGATCCGGCGGACCTCGGACCAGAACGCCTCCAGGATCTTCGGCCGGCACCAGATCGAGCCGGAGGTGTCGATGATGACGGCGATGCTTTCGATCCCTTCGGACCGGATCGACGGCATGTACAGGCCGCCGTCGATGAAGCGGCGGTTGGGTACGCTCCAGCTGTAGTCCCGTTTCACGGCGTCCACCATGTACCGGCGCAGCAGGGTCCGCCAGTCCACGGTGCTCGTATGGGCGTCCTGGATCATCTCCCGGACCTGCCCCGGCACCTTGCCCTCGGCCCTGGCGATGCTGAGCGCCTGGTGCATCGCCTCGTCCCATTT
>VYFM01000582.1 GCA_009842375.1 Candidatus Poribacteria bacterium
TCTTGTTAGTTTTAATAGGACTGGCATCATCACAAGTTATTAGTGACAACACAATGGGAACCATTGAAGTAACGCCAAGAATCGAAATTGCAGAAATCCCGAGCAGATTTTCTATATTCAAACAAATGGGTTGTGACAAATATGTCAACGTTTTTGGCGTAAACATCTTCGCGACCCAAAATACTCCTGAAGATAAACTCTCTCACGCAGCAGGTATTTTGGCGCAATACCTTGATAACGACGAAGACGGTATTCCTGACAACACGCTGGTTCTCAGTCACTTGGTTAGCCGAAGAGTCTTCATTATTATCCCCGGAACAGAGGAAGAGATGGAGGGGTTGGAAATGGAACTCGTAGAAGAGGCGGGCTATCATTTTGGTCAAGACTTATACGGCGAAGAAACTAAACCGGATTTCCTTGTTGATGGCAAAATCAACGCCCCCGATGGTCACTACTACGATGGCGCATTAGAGGAAATTCTGCATCCCATTACAGATCATGGTTATGCAAACGCTTACCCCGATGTGTTCGGAACGAGACGCGGATCCATCTTAGCAAACTGCATGGATAATGCCCGTGGAGGATATTTTGAAAAAGTGCCAAAAGGTGGTCCTAAAAGCGGATATCCAGCAGCAGCTTGGTATCACTATACGGATGAAACCTGTGACTACGGTTGTATGATTTCGGAATATATCTATTGGGCTTTGACATCAATATTGGGAACACAGGATTTTCCTGGACGACGCGACGCACTCAAAGTCGAATGGGAATTGAATACTCGTGAACTTGTTAAAACAGGAGATGCTTCAGTATACAAGCTTCTGACAGATCCTCAATACAAATTCCCGACCAATGCACCAGATGGAAATTACAAACCATCGACATTTCCTGTTACAGTTGTCCCAATCATTCCGATCGAAGATGGAGATTAATAGCCGAAGTAGTGCTTTATGAACAACTGATCGCAGCAATCCATCAGGAGATGTGAGCAGACCTACAAGGGCAATTATAGCAATCCAGCTACTCGCAGCACCGTTTCCTGAACAGTGAACTCGTGGTCAAGTGAACGATCAGGGGTTTTCTCTCCACGAATATCAGCAACAAACGCATTAAGGCTTTCAACATAACGAGGTCTGGGTTCTACAGGCACTATCTGCCAACCTTTTTTGTAACCATCCCGATCTTCGTCAAGGCACAATCGCAACGTGGGTGGTTCAAGCGGCTCAAGAATGGCACTACCGCGTGTACCGTAAACTTCTAATCGTCTTGATTTTCCTGAATCAATTTCCAATGCTGTCGACTCAAGAACTGCTAATGCCTTGGGATATTCTAATACAGCAGCAGTATTGTTTCGATACCACGGGACATCATGTCCGTCGTGTCTCAAAAATGGAGTCACTCGTATTGGTCTTCCTAACAAGGCAACAATTATATCAGTGAGGTGGCATGCGAGGATAAACATTATACCACCTGAATGTTCACCCATGGAATTCCAACGTTGCCAGTGAGATTGGTTAGAAAGTCCTGAGGAGATCCGTCCTCGTACGGAAAAAATCTCTCCGAGTTTGCCAGAGTTCGACCAATCAAGGATAAACTGAAAACCAGCATTATAGCGGAACATATAACCCAGTTGAACGAGTAGATTCTTTTCTCTTGCAATGTCTAATACCTCTTTAAACTCATCCAAGTTATCGCCAGCAGGTTTGTCAAACCAAACATGTTTACCGTGTTCAAGAATCTCACGCGCAAAGTTGAGATTCTGTGAGACACGTCCCTGCGCTGCAATGCCAACGATTGTTTCATCTTCAAGCATTTCTTCTTTAGTTGAAAACCAGTGAACACCTTCATAGATTGAACTTTGACCAATCGTCTCTCGGACTTCTGTAGATGGTTCAAACACTCCAGCAAATTCAACTTCATCACTTTCCTTTAGCACACGTGCTTTCCCACCTGCGTGATCGTGAGAAATACCGTATTGTGCAAGTTTCAACTTCATTACTATCTCTCCTTAAATAAATTCATCTTTAGACACCGTGCTTTTCAAAATTAGTGGGTCAGGTTTAGGATGATTTTAGCATATATTCTATATTCACTTAACAAAATAAGTGGAATTTTCACTGACTTGTGGTATAATCTGAAGTGGAGATTTCGCAATATAACTTCTATTCTTGCCTACTGGAGTTTCTGTTGAATACCAAATTGATGCAACTCCAATTCTACACGAAATCAGATTGTCCACTTTGCGATGAGGCAAAGGAAGTACTGGATAAACTTAGTACGAAGCTGCCCTATATTGATGTAGTAGTGATTGACATCACGAAAAATCTCCAATTATTCACTAAATATAAGCTGCAAATTCCTGTACTTGAGTTAGATGGTAGACAACTATTTAGCCAACAAATTAATGGCAAACAACTGTTATGGCAGTTAAGATGGTACCGTTTTCTAAGTCGTTTTGCATGATAATGATTGAGGATTAAATGAATCATCCCAGACATATTGTGGCTGTCTCTGGTTTAATCAGCCATCCAAAC
>VYFM01000252.1 GCA_009842375.1 Candidatus Poribacteria bacterium
CAAGTTGTTGTCAGTTTCCCAGCAGCATCCACAGAAGCAGCTGCTTCTATACCTTCATTCATAACAGTATTCATTTCTTTTTCACTCAATGCAATATTAAAAAGACCTACATCATCAATGATACCTTTTGTGTATCTGTCAAAGTGTCGTGCAATGTGGAACACACTTTCACTTGTTCCATAGCCTTCATCTGTATTGAGAGGTCCCTCATTATCCTTTTTCCCATCAATCCACAATGAGATCTTCTTTGCATCAGCATCTGCTATTGCAGCAATAAAATGCCACTTTTCATCTGAGACATTCACTGTACTATCAATTTTGGAATTTATATCAGCGGAGGTGCGTAAATATAATGATACCTTCAAATCTTGACCACCATTCCATAACAGATACCACGGTTTAACTTGTGTTGTATCCTCATAGCCTTTTCCAACAAGTGAACCACCTACTTTGGAACCTTTGTAATGAAGCGTGATTGAAAAGGAAGTTCCTTTTTTAAAGGCTACCGTGTCTGAATGTTGGACTTCTACCCAATCATCGGTACCATCAAATTCAAGTGCTTTCCCGAATTGACCATCAACCCATTTCGCACCCCCATTGATTTTACCGTCATTTCCATTTCCTGATGAATCTTCTGCAGTGTTCCCATTTCCTTCGTTGAATAACCACATACCCATGATATTATTATCATCAAGAGCATTTGCCGGAAGGACGAATAGACAGGTTACAAATAGACCCAATAAACCTAATCGCATTATAGTCATGATTGTTCCTCCATATTGTTATATCTGTCTGTAAGTGTAACATAACGTTGGTGTCATGTCAAGTGAAATAATGGTTGGTCAGAGATATTAAATTGTCAGAATCACTGAATGCACAGAGGACACAGAAGACGCAAAATTTCTTAATCCATCTGATGTGCTAATCCTTTGAAAACAACGTTAAAACACCATAGTCTTTTCTGTGTTTTCTGCGTCCTCAGTGCCTTCTATGATTCTGACAATTAACATGTCGGAGGTCGCGTTGCTCGCTCCAACCCACGAGATATTTGTCTGAACCGCAGATTACACGAATTTCACGGATGAACGCGGATGTGTTTATGATGTCCTGTATTCTCTTTCAATGGATTGATGTTATTCTTTTTAAATGGGATTGGCAAGCGAAGACTCAGAAATCCGCGTTCATCCGCGCCCTCCGCGTAATCCGCGATTCAGACAACACACATGCCAAAAACTTTACATACCCCTGTGAAGAGAAAAATAGATTGACAATTTCTATTCAAGGTGGTACTATAGAATACAAATTAAAGCACTTTTGAAGTGCAGAAATTATATAAGGTGAACCCTTCATGAAAATAACGAAGTTGGAAACTTTTCTTGTACAGCCTCGCTGGCTTTTCCTAAAAATACATACAGATGAGGGATTGGTCGGTCTCGGTGAGCCGATTTTAGAGGGGCGAGCGAAAACCTGTGCACAAGCAGTTGACGAACTTGCTTCTTACCTCATCGGTGAAGATCCAAGACGTGTCGTACATCATTGGCAAGCAATGTATCGTCATGCATTTTACCGGGGTGGACCCATTCTCACGAGTGCCCTCAGCGGCGTTGAGCAAGCACTTTGGGACTTAGCAGGTAAATCACTGGACGTGCCTGTCTATCAGCTTTTTGGTGGACCAACTCGGGATCGTATCAGGTTGTATAAAGGTGGTGGCGATCCACAAGGTATTAAAGAGTGGATTGACAAAGGGTTTACTGCATTTAAAACGGGTGTCGCAGGTGGTAGACCCGCACGTATTATCGAAAACAAAGCATTCATAGACAAAGCCGTGGATCACTTTGCTGCGCTACGTGAAGCAGCAGGTACAGAAGTAGATTTGGCAATTGACTTCCACGGTGCGGTCAGTCCACAGACAGCGAAGGTGTTAATTAAGGCGTTGGAACCGTATCAGCCGATGTTTGTTGAGGAACCGATACAGTGCCAAAATGTGGATACACTTGCAGAAATTGCGCGAAGCACACATTTACCGATTGCCACGGGTGAACGGATTTTCACGAAGTGGGGATTTCGTGAGATATTAGAGAAACAGGCAGCCTCAGTACTACAGCCAGATCTATGTCATGCTGGTGGTATCAATGAAGTGCGAATCATTGCTGGAATGGCAGAAGCATATTATGGAGGAATTGCTCCGCACAACCCGTTGGGTCCTATTTCGTTGGCAGCATGTATTCAATTAGATGCATCTATACCGAATTTTGTGATGCAGGAACATACAACACTTGGTGAAGGGTATCTCAAGAATCCTTTTGTATTCAAGGATGGTTTCGTTGAATTGCCAACTGGACCTGGTTTAGGAATTGAACTGGATGAAGACGCACTTGAAGATAAAATTGATCACGATTGGAGAAATCCTGAATCCTACCACCCAGATGACGGTTCTGTTGTGGATTGGTAGGAAAAAATTGCGATTTGGAGAACGCTCTTATTATAAAAAGTAAACTAAAATATGAAATTTATAATGTTCACAAAAC
>VYFM01000707.1 GCA_009842375.1 Candidatus Poribacteria bacterium
TTATAAGCAAGTATAGCAGAATTGGACAAAGTACGCAAGTTTTTTGAAGGAATGATGATTACATTACACTTGACTTTAAACCATAAAATGTGGTAATGTATATCTACCTGAATAAGATACTTTGTAATACATAATAGATGTGGCTAACTAAGACTAATATATATCCAGCAAGTTCGTTACTGCGTTCTTGTCAGTGAGAATAATAATACAATAGACAAAAGGGAATTATGTCAATAACCGATTTTTTTTACGGGAAGGTTTTACTAATTACCGGCGGCACTGCCTTCCTCGGACAACCGATGGTTGCTAAGATTTTAACCACTCTCCCGGATGTCCAAAAAATATATCTTCTTATTAGAAGTCGGGTTGAATCAAATGGGAAAGTTACCTCCGCAAAGGAACGTTTTGAAAAAGAACTGCTAACTTCCGATGTCTTTGATGCGTTACGACAGATACACGGGGACCAGTTTGAGACGTGGGTCAAAGGAAAAGTCGCGCCTGTTGAAGGAGAATTGACGGATGAACGACTCGGTTTCAATGATGAAGACTATCAACGTCTACAAAATGAGGTAGACGTATTTATCAATATAGCAGGTCTCGTTCAATTTGATCCTCCCTTTGACGCTTCTCTCAAAGGTAACGCCCTCGCTGCAAAGCATGTTGTCACGTTCGCGAAGGGTTGCTCTAACGCTATTTTTCTTCATGTCTCAACAGCTTATGTCTGCGGTGATAATCCGGGAACTGTTCCAGAAGAACTTCACCCGCCTTATGAACAATACGCACAACAACAAAACGAGAAAAGCGAAACGAAAATACCTTCAACGTTATCAGAAGAGATTGATTATCTGCTTACGTTGAACCAGTCTATCCGAGATGAAGCTGAAACTCCAGAACAGATCACACATTTCCAAGAGATAGCACAAAAACAAATAAAAGCAGACAAACGCGGTAGTCGTAAAAACATAGAGACCCTTGTTAAACAAGCAAAAGCAGATTGGCTTGAAGAGCGACTTGTGAAAGCAGGACTTGAACACGCACGCACACGCGGATGGAACGATACTTATACCTATATGAAGTTCCTTGCTGAACAAGTAATTATGGAATTGCACGGGGACCTTCCGACTGCAATTGTTCGTCCGTCAATTATTGAAAGCAGTATTGCTGAACCGCATCCAGGATGGCTCGGAAAGTATCGAATGTCCGAACCGCTTATCGTCGGTTTTGCGAAAGGACGACTCCCAGATTTCCCTGCTGACCCAGACATTATTTTAGATATTATCCCTGTCGATTTCGTTGTGAATGCAATGTTAGCCGCAGCAGAAGCAATTGCAAAACGTGGTGGAATTGAGGTGTATCACGTCGCAACCGGAACACAGAACCCTCTATATTTCCGTGGTATAGTTGAAGCAACCTACGGCTATTTTGTTGAAAATCCGATGATGGAAAACGGAAAACCGATCTCTGTTCCAGTTTGGACATATCCGAGTTTAGAGGAATTCAAAAAGAAGTTAGACGGCAAAATGCGTTTGCTCGATACCGCAATTAAAGCACTTACACTACTACCTTTCAAATCAGCAAAACGAAAACGTCGTAGACTATTTATAAAACAGAGCAGCATAAAGGCAGCTTTACATTACATACAGATTTACGCTCCTTATACCCGCACGAACTTTGAATTCGAAACTAACAAGCTACAGGAACTTTACAACGCACTTTCCTCTGAAGAACAACAGAACTTTAACTTTGATGTTTCGCAAATAGCTTGGAAACAGTATTTTCAAGAAATACATATTCCCGGCATCAAGCGACATGTGCTTAAACTGGAAGATGAAACTTCAGACTCATCAAAGCAACAAAAAACACCTTCTCAAGATGAAGCTGATGAATTACCTGCGCCTGCTCCAAACCCTATTGATAACATCTCGCCACGAACAATCGTAGATTTAATAGAGATACAAGCAAAACGTATTCCCGATAAAATTGCTCTTCAGATGGTAAATGACAATGAATGGGAACGGTATACCTATGCTGAAACCTACACACATTCACGCCGAATTGCGTACCAATTGTGGAAAAGCGGTCTACGAAAAGACGATAAAGTTGTATTGGTCTCGGAAAATCAACCTGAATGGTGTATCGCATACCTTGCCGCGTCGCAAATAGGTTGTGCAGTTGTTCCACTTGACGCACAAACACCTATACGAGAAATATTAGCCATTACTGAATTTACTACTGCTAAAGCAATCTTAGCGTCCGATACAGTTTTAGCCAATTCAAGCGCACAGTTGACTGAGCAAAATATACTCATTCAGAACATCAATCATTTCAACGAAATAGTCAATACGGATGAAGACATTCCAACAGATTTCCCCAATGTAGAGGTTACGCCCGATACAGTCGCTTCCATTATATTTACTATGGGAACGACAGTAGATGCAAAAGGTGCCATGCTGACGCATGGTGGTTTTATCTCTAACGTTAAGGCAGTTGCAAAAGCATTGCCACCGACAGATGAGGAACGAATTTTGTCAGCACTGCCGCTTTACCATGCATTGAGTTTTTCATGTAGTCTACTAATGGCACTTTACAGTGGTACCACTGCGACTTATGTGAATGCGTTCCGCCCAACAACCCTTTTAAAAACCATGCGTGAGGATAAGACCACAGCATTTATCAGTGTGCCACGTCTCTACCAGATGCTTCAGTCTACTATTGAACGTCAAGCATCACGGGAGGACACTCCGGGAAACACTTTAGCTGAAAAGGCACAAGCTGTTATGGGAGGACACATTCGCGTTCTTGTTAGTGGTGGTGCTTCCCTGACCGATGCAATTTATGATGGTTTCCAAAAACTCGGTCTGACAATTTATCAAGGATACGGAATGACCGAAACTGCCCCTGTCCTTAGTGTCAATCCCTATCTAAATAGTAAATGTGGTTCTGTCGGTCCTGCTGTTGAAGGCGTTGAATTTAAGATTGACAATCCCAATAGCGAAGGTATTGGTGAGATTGTAGCAAAAGGTCCCAGTAATATGAAAGCGTATTATCAGAATCAAATTGCAACTGAGAATGCTATCCGGGACGGTTGGCTTTACACAGGGGATCTTGGGTATATTGATGATGATGGCTATCTATATATTACTGGACATTGTAAAGATATTATCGTTCCTGCATCTGGCAAGAACATTTATCCTGTGGAATTGGAGGCACTTTATCAGACACCTTCAATTATCTCTGAAATATGTGTTGTTGGTCTTCCCTACGAAGATGGATCAGACACAGGTGTCCACGCAGTGATTGTTCCAACTGACAATAAAGAGGAAACTACAGCGGATATATACAGTCATCTACAGCAAACTGCCAAACAACTCCCAAGTTACCAGCAATTCCATAAATCGCACCTGTTTAAACAACCTTTACCAAAAACAGAAAATGGCACAATTGATCGGGACCGCGTAAAGGAACTGTTAGAAGAACATCTTGCTAACGAGCAAGCAGAAGTTTTGGACGAATCCGACAAAAAGCAGCTTAGTCACTCTGACAACATACCTGAAGAGATTTTGTCACCACTTGCTAAATTGGCGCGAATGCCCGCGAATAAGATCCGCAGCGAAAGTCGTTTGGATACCGATCTTGGACTGGATTCACTCACGAGGCTTGACCTACTTATGCTTCTCGAATCACGACTCGGTCAAACTATTCCTGAGGCAATGGTTGCGAATCTGCAAACAGTCAACGATGTTGTTGAATTAACACAGACTTTTGACAAAACAGATACAACCCAAACAGATACGTCGGCAAAACCTGTGAAGTTGCGTGAAAAACCGTATTGGTATGCACGTGCGTTTCGGGCTGGAATCCGAAGTATATATCAATCCCGTTTCTCTTTTGAGTGTTTTGGTCTTGAGAATATACCACAAGGGAAACCTTACATCATCACACCGAATCACACAAGCCATTTAGATACGCTTACAGTGATTACAGCACTCGGTCAGAATTCACACCAACTGTGGACTCTCGCCGCGCGAGATTACTGGTTTGGTAATCGGCTTCAAGGTTGGTTTGCACATAATTGTTTGAACGCGCTACCGATTGAACGCGATGGTAATTTCAGCCAGTTCCTACAGGATTTACGGATGGCTAACGAAGTAATGGAACAGAACAATGGATTGCTCATTTTTCCTGAAGGCACGCGCTCACTTGATGGTAAATTGCAACCATTCAAACAAGGTATTCTCAGTCTTCTGATTTATGGACAGCAGGTCCCCATTATACCTACATACATTAAAGGCACATTTCAAGTTCTACCAAAAGGGCAAAACTTACCAAAAAAACATCCAATTCAGATTGTTTTTGGGGAGCCACTTCTTTTTGAGAGTTCACAAAACCCTGAGGACATCACGGAAAATACAGAGGTATATCAGAAGTTTCTGACTGAACTTGAAAACCGTGTTGCAGAACTTGCTGAGACATTGAGTTAGGATTGAAATTGGAATCGCTACAGAAAAAACCTATTGCGTTCTTTGATGTGGATGGCACATTAATCAGTACGACAATTGTGCATGCATATATTTGGCTGCGAACTTCATCGTTACCACGCCTTATCAGATTTTTCTGGTTCATCGGTTTTCTACCGAAGGTCGTCTACTATTTAATACTTGATCGGATTAGCAGACCACAGTTTAATCGGGCATTTTATCGGAATTATCGTGGGATGGATGCAAAAACAATAAATGCATTAGCAACAGATATGTTCGGAAGTTATCTACGTCAGAAGATATTTCCCGAAGCCATTTCGCAAATAGAGGAACATAAAGCACAAGGGGATCAAGTTGTTCTGTTAACGGGTTCACTAAACTTTATTGTTCAACCTCTCGCAGAGTTCCTCGGAGCAGATGTGGTGATAGCACCTGAACTGAAAGAACAGGATAACATCTTTACAGGTTCTCTTACAACTGAACCGCTTATCGGAGAGCAAAAAGCAATTGCAATGAAAAAGTTCGCCGCACAGGAAGAAGTCCCACTTGACATCTGTTACGCATACAGCGATAGTAAATCCGATCTGGAAATGTTAGAATGTGTCGGAATTCCCATCGCAGTAAATCCGAGCAAAGGATTGCGGCAGCACGCACTTGAATTAGGATGGGAAATACACGAATGGATGAAAGCATCATAACTATAGAGAATATATTTGTAATTTAGGAGAAAAAATGGAAGTCAAACGCTATTTAGAATCTATGTCCGAACCACAGGATACAATGTATGTTGAAATTGCTGATATGCACAGGTTCACCCGTCGTGGTGATGACTGGGCAAAATTTCGAGAAGACCTTATCGAACTGCTTGAACAGACTATCTCTGAGGACCTGTCCAAAGAGTTCGCGAAAGCCACAGAGAATTGGGATTCTGAGGATCCGCCACAATAAGGAAATCTGGATCAATTGCGTTGTAATCAGTTCATATCGACAATATCAATCCTTAGGTTGATGTGGACAACTTTTTTGGTTAACCCCAACTTACACCTGCATACGTCAACACCACTCAAATATCCTTGACATTCCCAACCCCGTTAGGATAAAATAAGAAATGTCTTATATCTATCAAAGCCAAACAACGACTTGGATCTAACGGGAGTCTTATAAAGAAATATATGAGTGCTTATTACATCACCACGCCTATATACTACCCCAATGCAGAACCGCACGCAGGAAACGCATATACCACTATTGCCTCAGATGTTTTAGCGCGATATCACCGCCTCAAAGGTAAGGAAGTTTGCTATCTTACAGGTGTTGATGAACATGCAGCGAATGTGTATAACGCTGCTAAAGAGGAAGGACTTTCTCCGCAAGCTTATTGCGATAAGATCGCGCCTACGTTCGTTAAACTGTGGGAACGACTGAATATCTCACATAACATCTTTTTCCGTACAACCAGCGATTTACACAAACGTGGCGCGCAAAAATTCCTTAATGTACTCTATGACAACGGTGATGTTTATAAAGGGAAATACGAAGGCTATTACTGTCTCTCATGTGAGGAGTTCTTTTCAGGGAAAGAACTCACAGATGATAAAGTCTGTCCTACTCATAAATTACCGCTGCAGTGGCTGGAAGAAGAAAACTATTTCTTTAGACTTTCAAAGTATCAAGAGCGTTTACTCACACATTTTCACGAGAATCCTGATTTTGTCTATCCCGAAACTCGTCGCAACGAATTGTTAAACTTTCTGGAATCTGGATTACAAGATGTGAGTATTTCTCGTGCATCCCTACCTTGGGGGATTCCATTCCCATTTGATCCAGAGCATATCATCTATATCTGGATAGAGGCTTTGAGTAACTATATTACTGCACTCGGTTATGAGACAGAAAGCGAAGAATACCAGACTTTTTGGCCTGCCGATGTCCACATGATGGGTAAGGACATTGCCCGTTTTCACGCATTGCTTTGGCCAGCAATGTTGATGGCAGCAAACCTACCACTTCCGAAGCAGATTGTCGCACACGGTTGGTTGACTAAAGATGGTGAAGCACTGAGCAAAACACGCGGTATCTTCATTGATATGGATGGAGACATTGCTACTTACGGTGTAGATGCATTCCGATATTATCTGTTACGCGAGTTTAGTTTTGGAAACGATGGTGACTACCGTCCTGCACGCTTACATCAACGTTACAACGCTGATCTGGCAAACGATTTGGGTAATCTGCTAAATCGCGTCCTTGGGTTAGTAAACAAAAACTTTGATGGGATTCCTGAACCGACAACGCCAGGGGAATATGACGAAGAAATTAAGCAGATGGCACGAACGACATCGGATACATTGGACGCACATATAAAGACATTCGCTTTTGATAGTGCATTGGAAACGATCTGGGAATTTGTGCGACGTGTCAACCGTTATGTGCAACAAACTGAAGTGTGGACACTCGCCAAACCAGATACAAAACCGAGAATGGGAACTATCCTTTACAACAGTTTAGAAGCACTGCGATTTGTATCAGTCTTGATATCGCCTTTTATTCCAGACACCGCTGAGAAGATACAGAAACAGATCGGGTTATCAGAATTTGATGCCCTTGCAGAATGGGGAAGTTTACCTACTGACCTAAAGGTTAGCAGAGGAGAACCTATTTTCCCACGTGTTGATCTCAAACAGGAAAAGCCACAAAAGAAAAAAGAAACGGCTAAACCAAAAAAGAAAGCATCAGAACAAAAATCAGATCTAATCGCCTTTACCGATTTCCAAAAGATGGATTTACGGGTTGCAAACGTTATATCTGCTGAACCAATTGAAGGGGCAGACCGTCTCCTTAAGTTAAAAGTAGACCTCGGCACAGAAAAACGGCAGGTAGTCGCAGGAATTGCAGAACATTATAAACCTGATTCCTTGATTGGAAAACAGGTAATCGTAGTTGTGAATTTAGAACCAGCGACGATTCGCAACGTTGAATCACACGGCATGATCCTCGCTGCAAGCGGTGATTCTATTGTGTTAGCAAGTCCTGAAACAGAAGTGCCACTTGGAACACAAGTACGGTAGTAGGCGTACTCCGTATGCCGTAATTCCTGAAATGCAATACATAGAAGAAACCCTCAAAACAAGAATTAAGAATGACAATGCATCAACCTTTGTTGTCATTGTGCCAAATGATGATGTACGTTTGAAGCGACAACGTCAGTTAATTGAATATCACCCAAACCGTGCAGTAGCCAATTTACAGGTTTATACCATTGAACATCTCGTGTATAGACTATACAGCCAAGCTTGTCCATCAATACACCACATCTCACCAGGTCTTCAAAACCTATTACTCCACGAAATAGCAGGAGATAATACCGACACATATCCTACATTTAGACCAATCCAAAATAAACCTATTCCAGACACTACACTTTCCCTTATAGCGGACACAATAAATAACCTAAAGGATCAAGGAGATACTGCTGAGGATATTCCTGTTGAGACTGATCTATCTCAGTTTTATAGCAATTATGAGACAAGACTTCAGGATAACTGGATAGACGATAAAGGAAAACATTTATATCTTGCCAAACATTTCCAGCAGGACTTCTTCAAAAAGTCATTTTCTCATGTTGACCTTGTCACTATTGAGGGATTCTCAGTTCTTTCTAAATCAGACATTAAGATTCTTACAAAGATTGCTGAAATACCTGATATAGAGATGTGGTTTCGCACTGACTGTGTTGAAGAAAATATTGACCTATATAGAAATATAATTGACCTTGTCTCACATTTTAGAAAAGCAGAAGTTCACATTGATTCCACCTATGAGCGCGAACCTAATAAACATCAACATTTCTCTGAAAACTTGTTCCGATCCAATACTACCTCAAATAACAGAATTGGCTTTACAGAACAAATCAAAGTATTGGAACCTGCCAACCGAAACGAAGAGGTAGAGCAGATTGCATATCTCATCAAACAACACGTATCAAGCGGGAAATGTGGACTAAGTGAAATCTGTGTTGCGTTTTACAATTTAGGTCAATATCAGCAACGTATTGCAGAAACTTTTCCCGCTTTCGGCATTCCTTATACACTTACGGAAAGTATACCGTTGATGAAGTCAGAGGTTGTCAAAGCCATCTTTTCTCGGTTGCTTTCACAACAAGAACCTGTAAAAAATGCCTATTTCTCTGAGGATTTAGTCAAACCGCCTTCAGGTAAGGTACATCCAACCGAATTTCAGGAATATGTGGAAGAATTACTGCAGACAGGTAAAGTACTCCATAACCTCCTAAATCCAATGTTAGAAAAAAACAGAGAGATAGTTGAAGGTGAAGTGAACGCATATCATCAATTCATTAAGATTGTTCAGGAACTCTGTACTGTGCTAATAAAAGAAGGAAATCAGACATACCTACTTGATGATTATATTAAGAAACTCCGCCACATTGCAAAGCACACACATTATCAAAATCGGACACCTTCAAAAGGTGAAACTGTAAAGATTGTTACACTCGGTGAACTGAGAAGTTTAGAGTATCATACCGTCTTTTTAGGTGATTTTGTGGACGGTGGGTTCCCGCCAAATTATCGTCCTGACCCGATGCTTCCAGACAAACCATATCGCACTGAAGAGGAGTTGCTGCACGATAATAGGTTTCTATTCTATCGTGTTTTAAAATCCTTTCGGGAGCGACTATATCTCTTTGTTCCCCAAAGAGAGAATGTATCGGAATTAATCCGTTCTCTGTTCCTAACACAATTAGAGGCAGTTGCTGAAATCGGTTCTGAAGAGGTAGCCAATTCTTCATTAGGTAGCATCCCCGGTTTCCTTAGCACGTATGGTAATCATGTATGGACAGCAGAGAACCCGTCCAAAGACGAATTTCCACATGGGATTGAAAACATGCGTCCTTTAATTGACCATGTTGTTTCAGTTGAAAAGAGTCGAGAAGAAACACATGAACATTCGACTTACGAGGGTGTATTAAAAGAAGAAAACCTTTCTGTAGGAAGTCTTGCAGCGTTGCATAAGTTAAGTGAAAGAACATATTCCGTCACTGAATTGGAAACTTATGCTAATTGTCCGTTTCAATATTTTGTTCATAAAGTTCTGAATCCTATAGAAAAAGAGGAGGATGATGAAGACGAACCATCAAGTCTTGAAAAAGGATCGTTGATTCATGATGTTCTTTGCGAATTCTATTTAAAACGTCGTGATGGTGAAGACGCACGCATCGGACAATGTTCAGAAAATATTTTTGAGCAAGCAAAACAGCAGTTAGATGAAATATTTCATGCCAAATCTGAAACTAGACGTATAAATCGTTCAGATGTCAGCGAGGATAATCTGTTTTGGAAAATTGAGATTGAGAAACAACGCACTGCGCTTCATAAATGGATTGATGCAGAACGTTCTTATAATCTAAATGTTAACCCACATTACTTTGAAGTTAGCTTCGGACCGACGAATCAGCCTGGTGATCCTGAACTCAGCTGCTTTCATCCAGTTCAAATTGGCAATGTAAATATGATGGGTAGAATAGACCGCTTAGACTTAGGTAGTGGCAGCTATAATGTCATTGATTATAAAACAGGGAGTACTACAATAAGAATTCAAGATGTCCTTGAAGGACGAAGCATACAACTTCCAATTTACTTGCAAATCGCAAAGAAATTATTAGATAAGAAAGGGGTAACGAGTTTAGAACCTGCAGCGGGACTCTACCAGAAAACAAGGTTGGGAAAATGTACAGTTGAACTTGGTATCGGTGTAGAGGATTACAATGACATAGCATTTAGAAATTACAACGGCACAGCATGGAAAAAATTTAACAAAAGTGGACAGTTGTTAAATGATGAAACTTTTGATGAAATTCTTACTCGCGTCAAAGATTATGTTGAATACTTTGTTGTGAATATATCTAACGGGTTCTTTCCTCTCATTACACATGTAGATACATTTCAAGACTCAGCGGAGGAAGGTGTTAAACCGCATCCTCCCAACGACCCAACTAAACCGTGTAACTACTGTGCTTACAAACGGATCTGTCGTGTCGGTGCATTTGCTGTGACTTACGAAACAGACTAATCATCTGTTCCTTCAGCAGTAGTATTTCGTCAAAGCCTCCCAGTCTGTTCCAAATTAAACAACCACTCTTGAGCCGTGCCATCCCCTAACACAACCCACGCCTGTCGGTTCGTTTTCTTTATCGGAATAACGGGATCGCAACATTGGACATTTTTCACATGCATAAACGTCGCGTATTTGGACGCGCACCACTTCTTGCGGAATACATCGCGATATATATTCATAACATCTCGCTGCCCGAAGATATTCAGACCGTCTGCATCACAAAAGGACTCATAAAGTTGTCTATCAAGACATGATTCTGAGTGGAAAGTATCAACTTTAGCAACTTCAAACGCGCCTTTGACGGGACCTCCACTCTGTTTCATGATGACGTGATCACCAACTGCAATAGACTTATATGGTGGAATTTTGATTTTGCTCATGCGTGTTTCAATGGTTTTGTGTCCCTCTAATAGAAGATCAAGCAATGGTTGGGTAAAGATGGCGAGATGTGTTGTAGGCATCATTTCCTCATGCTGAGATTCTTTCTGTAAGTCCAGTGGATAGTGGCAACGGATCTTACTTAGATCGTGTTGGTTTTTTATACGATGTTGAGTGCACAGCCTAATTTACCGTATCCACCGTTAGGTCCCACAACAACACGGTTCCATCATGGCTTGCGCTGATGAGTGTTTTTCCATCAGCACTGAAGAAAATTTGTGATATTCTTTGACTATGTCCGTGAAGGGTTTTCTCTTTCTCACCAGTCGCAGTTTTCCAGAGATAAATATCACCTAACTTCATTCCACTGGCAAGCGTCTGTCCATCTGCACTAAAAGCAAGTACCGAGGCGACTCCGGCGTGTATTCGGAAGTTTTCAAACCAATTTGGATCCATGACGACTTTGCTGCTGCCTGTATCTATATCCCATAAAAGGATCGTTTTCTTTCTCATTCCAATTCCACTTCCACTTGCGAGTGTTCGACTATCAGGACTGAAAGCAAGACACCTAACTTCATCAGTATGTCCTGTAAAGGTGCGGATATGGTCTCCTGTCTCTACATCCCGAAGCACGATATTTCTTTCCATTTTCAGTTCCTGTTGAGACAGCGTTTTACCAACATATGCCAGCATTCGTCCATCCGGACTAAACCGTGCTACCTTAACTTCATAGACTCCTATGTCTGTGATTTTATAATCTCCTGAATCTAAATTCCATACGAAAAGAGTTGGGTCAAAGAATTTTACGATACCTGCCAACATTTTGTTGTCAAAATATATGTCGTCAGGAACACTAAATCTATCTTGATTGGATAACTGCAAGGTTCGTTGTATGCTTCCCCTATCTGCTTCATAGAACTGGATAACAGATTTGCGGTTACCACCCACTCCCCAACTTGCGAGTGTTTTTCCATCATGACTAAATGCCATACCAGAAACGAATCTCTTGGGTCCTTTTAGTTTACTATGTTTACCGGTGTTGACATCCCAAAGATGGATAGTATTATGTAGAATTGAACTACCCGCAAGCCCTCTTGCATCTGGACTTAGAACAGCGTCCGTAAAGTATTTCTTATCTGCTATGAAGTTATTTATATGCTGGCCTGTGTTAGTATCCCAAAGACGAACGGTGTTGCTGCCAAAACACAAACTCATCAGTGTTTGCGCATCAGAACTTAGCGATACATCTCTAAATAATGCCCCATAACCTGTTACTGTATTCTTTTCTTTACCTGAGTCAACATCCCAAAAACGTAACGTATTGTCATAACTTGAACTAACAAGAGTACGATTATCTGGACTAAAAGCGGCTGACGTAACAGCACTATTATATTCTATAACCTTTGCTTTGCCAGTGTTAACATCCCATATACGAATTGCACGATCATCCAAACTGGCAAAGAAGTTTCCATCTGGACTGAAAACTAAAAACTGAAATCCCAAAAAACCTGCTTTTTCGAATATTTTCTTCCGCGTTCCAGAATTGACATCCCAAAGATTGATTTCCCAAACACGGATTTGCCTTGGTCCTTTATTACTTTGACTTGCGGTTACCACTGTTAGTAAATCTGAACTAAAAGATACCAACTCTCCGTATTGACCAACAGGTTCCGCCTTAAGTGTATGTATCTCTTCTCGGGTTGCAATATCCCAGATACGACAGGTGCCATTGTTACTGTAACTTGCGACTGTTTTACTATCCGAACTGAATGAATTGTTGTATCCTCCTAAATTCATATACATGTCTGGGATGTTATTGGTGGTATCATCAGTTGTATCATATACCTCTTCTGATAGCGTCTTTTTGCGCTTCCCTGTTGCTATATCCCACAGGTCAACCATAGATAAATAAATGACTGCAACAGTGTGACCGTCAGGCATAAAAATGACATTTTCAACGCCAGTATAATATATACGCCTTGTAAAGGTTTTCTGGTGTTTACCGGTAGAAATATCCCAAAGCTGCGCCTCTCCATTTTCAGTTCCTACTGCAAGGGTACTACCATCAGCACTAAATGAAATACTATTGATAACACCGGTATGTGCTGCCAGTAAATGCTGTGGTTCTGCTGTCTGAACATCAAGAATCCAAACACCAATATCGCTCACTACTGCAAACGAATTGCCATCTGGAGCATACCGCATCGCATGGACTGTCCCTCTGCCAATACGGGCGTATGCCCCTTCAGGTAAATGCCAATCTTCATAGTCAAGACGTATGTTGCGTTCTATTTCAAGTGTTTTCTCGTTATCAAGGTGTTTGAGATAATATGTTCCACCGATAAAGATGAGTATGATACCTATTAATACACCTATAAATAGTCGGTTGGAATAAATTGATTTTACCATCGTAAGTCTCCAAAAGTTACGGTATCTCAATTTTCATTTAGTTCAACAGTTCCCATTTGGTTTAATTATTACACGAAATGTTTTGTTGGAGGAAGGATAAAGTATCGCATTTGAATACTGTACATACCTCTGGTTTGGAGAAATCATGTCCGTTATATTTATTAGCATTACCCGATAAACATACCTGTTACTGTGCAGAATGTAGGTCCCACAACAAAACTGTGCCGTCACCACAAGCACTCGCCAACATCTTCCCATCAGAACTGAAAGCTACACTCGCAACTGCATTCCAATGTCCTTTTAGCAACTGCAGCTGTTTTCCGGTGCTTACCTCCCACAACATCACGGTGCTATCATCACTACCACTGGCAAACGTTTTCCCATCCGGACTAAACATAATAGTATTAACATTTCCCTCATGCATTTTTAGCGTCCGAATTAGTTTACCCGACACTGCATCCCAAAAAAGCACGGTATTGTCCACACTTCCACTTGCCAAAATCTTTCCATCCGGACTGAACGCTACACAATGAACAATATGCCTATGTTTATCTAACGTCAAGAGCGGGACACCACTATTTGCATCCCACGTATGCACGGTTTTATTATCACTCCCGGTTGCCAACACAGAACCATCAGGACTGAACGCTACGCTTGTGAACCCATCTCTATCCATCATATTTATAGGTTCATTGGTTTGCTTATTCAATGTAATCGTCCTTACAAGTTTGCCTGTTTGCGTATCCCATAAATAGAGGATGCCTCTCTCATTCGCATTAACAAGCTTTTTCCCATCTGGACTAAAAGCAACGTAACAATGTGTAGAAACGCTTACTGGACCAGTTTCAATATTACCTTCAAGCCGTAATGGAAGTTCTACTCCTGTTTTTTCATCCCACAAAAACACAGTTTTATCCGAACTTCCACCTGCGATTGTTTTACCATCCGGACTGAACGCAACACTTGCGAGATAACGCCAATCTACAGTTCCCGTCTGTAGAAACTTCCCTGTCTGTATATTCCACAATTTAACTGTATTTTCCAAACCACCACTTGCTAATATCTTACCATCCGGACTGAAAGCGATGCTATTGATAGACTGTGTATGATCTATCATCTTCCGAAGGTTTAAACCGGTTTTCACATCCAACAGATGCACAGTATTGTACATGTCGCCACTTATTAACGTCTTACCATCTGGACTAAACACAAGACTGCTGCCACCAACCCCATCCCCCAACAATCGTTGGTATACCCCTCTCTGCACATCCCATAGATGGATCATACTGTAACTTCCACCTGCCAACGTCTTCCCATCAGGACTAAATGCTACACTAAAGAGAATGTTGCCGTTACGTTCAAGCAACCTACCACGGGACTCACCTGTCTCCACATCCCACACACGAACGGTATTGTCTTCACTTGCACTCGCTAATAACTCCCCATCTGAACTAAACGCGATGTCATGGATTTTGTCCCTATGTGCTATGAAATGCACCAGTGTTTTTCCTGTCTTCAAATCCCACAGCCGCAACATTTTATCCAGACTTCCGCTCGCTAATGCCTTTCCATTCGGACTAAACACTACACTTGTGACACCTCCAATATGGCCTGTTAGTGTGCGGAGGTGTTTACCGGTGCTAACCTCCCACAAACGGATGGTCTCATCCTCACTGCCACTTGCCAGCAGATTTCCATCTGGACTGAATGCAACGTCTGTAGTTTTATCCTTATGTCCTTGCAGCGTCCAAATCGCTATGCCGGTACGGGCATCACACACACGGACGGTGCCATCATTGCTTGCACTTGCCAACAAGGAATTGTCTGGACTGAACGCCACGCTCAAAACCCAATCCGTATGTCCTGTTATCAGATTAAGTGGTTTATCTGTCTCAGTGTCGTATATCCAAATACCGATTGCACACGCTACTGCGATACGTTTCCCATCACTTGAACTCGCGATATTTCCTGTTATTTTGCTTTTACCAAACCGGGCTTGGACACCTTCGGGTAAACCCCATAAATGCAAATTTTGTGTATCTTGTGCAATAGTGTATTGCGGAATAATACCATTCGTAAAACCAACCAATAAAATCAAGAACAGTGTATTTTTCATGAGAAAATTATCCTTCAGTGTAATTTGTTATTGTCTACATCTTTTGTTGACCCGTTAATAAATAATCTTGGCAATCTGTAAATCCTGTAATCTTGGTTTATGCAAGAAAGAGATGTATGACAACAAACATTTACCATGGTGTAGTAAAACGGAATATGTTATGTACCGCCTAATCCAAATCATCAGACATGAGGTCCCACAACAACACAGTGCCATCACTACTCGCGCTCGCAAGCGTTTTTCCATCCGGACTAAAGACAATGCAATTCACAGGATACGTATGTGCTTTCAACTCAATAATGAAGATACCGGTGCGGACATCCCATAGACTCACAGTTCTGTCCGAACCACCACTTGCCAACATCTTCCCATCAGGACTCAACGCGAAGGTACTATTACTTCTATTTCCCATTTTTATTGTCCGAACAGGTTTCCCAGTCTGCGGATTCCATAAACGAATAGTTCTATCCGTAGCCAAACTGGCTAACAGCGAACCATCTGTACTATAAGCAAGCTCATTCACACTATTTGTATGACCTTCCAAACGAAAGACAACTTTTTTCGTGTTCGGATTCCAAAGCAGCACAGTGTTATCATCAATACCGCCAGCCAATTGAGAGCCATCCGGACTATATGCAAGGCATATTATATTAATCTTCCTGTCTATTAGAAAAAAATGATGTTTACCTGTCTGCACGTCCCACATCCGTATGTTGTTGCCTTCACTTGCCCACACAAGTTTTCTTCCGTTGGGACTGAAAGCAAGACCTGTTAGCCAAAATCGAATTTGCTGTGGTGTCCATAGAGATTCCCCCGTTTGTGCATTCCACAAACGTATAATGTTGCCTTCATCTGCACTTGCGATAGTCTTCCCATCAGGACTAAAGACAACAGTATCAACATGTTCCGTATGTCCTTTCATCACCCGCATCGATTTCCTTGTCTGGACATTCCATAAATTAACGGTATTGTCCCTTCCACCACTCACTAACATTTTCCCATCCGAACTGAACGCTATGCTATCAACCCCATTCGTATGTCCAGTTATCGTCCGCAGCAGCATGCCGGTGTCTGTGTTCCACAAGCGAATAGTACCGTCACGACTGCCAGTCCGAACTGTTTTGCCATCCGGACTGAAAGCGATACTCAACACATAGGAAACGTGTCCTGTTAGTGTGCGGAGATATGCTCCCGTCTGTGCCTCCCATAGCCGCGCGGTATGGTCCCAACTGGCACTCGCCAAAATCTTACCATCCGGACTAAAGACAACGATGTCAACATCAGACGTGTGCCTATCTATCATGTAGCGTTCTGCACCTGTCCGCACGTTCCACACCCGCACGGTGTTGTCATCGCCGGCAGAAGCAATTGAATTGCCATCTGGACTGAACGAAACATATTTTATTTTACTCGTATGCCCTATGAATATCTGCAGCAATTCACCTGTCTGCACATCCCATAACCGTATGGTTTGGTCCTTGCCAGCACTTGCCAGTAAGACACCATCTGGACTAAACGCAACACTTACGACACCATCTGTATGTCCATCAATTGTTCGCAGTTCTGTACCTGTATGCACATCCCACAGACGGATCGTATGATCATAACTTCCACTTGCTAACAGCGTGCCATCCGGATTGAACGCTATACCTTCAACACCGTCTTCATGCCCTGTCATCGTCCGTAGTTCTGTACCGGTGCGTGCATCCCACAGACGGATAGTCATGTCCTCACTTCCACTTGCCAACAGCAACCCGTCAGGACTGAACGCTGACATCAAAACAAAATCCGTGTGTCCTGTGAGAAAGTGGAGTGGTTCGTCTGTGTGTGCATCATATATCCAAATGCCGTTGCTACACGATACCGCTAAATACTTTCCGTCAGGGGAATAGGTGATATTCCCTCTAATCCCTCCTTTACCGAAACGCGCTTTCACACCTTCAGGTAACCCCCACAAATGCAAATCTTGTGTATCTTGTGCGATTGTGTCTTGCGGAATAATATATATCGCTAATCCAACCACTAAAATGAAAATCAGTGTATTTTTCATGAGGAAATTATCCTATAATGTAATCCCTTATCAAACGTTCCGTTCAAAACCCAATCCTT
>VYFM01000150.1 GCA_009842375.1 Candidatus Poribacteria bacterium
ATATTCAAGGGTACGGTATAGGTAAATTGAAGCATCTCAAAAATCTTCGAGAATATGCAAAACGTCAAACAGGTAAAAAGAGAAAAACGAAACAGAAGGACGACTCGTTTTTAGATCAAGATTTGGGAGACAAACAGCAGAACAAAAATACTACTAAACTAAAAGAAGACATAATAGAAACCGATTTAATCCCTTACCTACGTAAAAAGAAGCAGCTGCCCTGTCTCTATTTCTGTTTCAGTCGTAAAAGGTGTGAGAGCAATGCCCATTTTTTTGCTTCTCTGCATGAATTGAAACTACTTGATAGAAAAAAGCAGGAACAGATTTTAGAGCAATTTGATGCACTCTGTATTCAATTTGATATTGTTGAAGAGAAACTCATTACAAGTTTTCGGAAATTAATCGCTTGTGGAATTGCTTATCACCACGCTGGTATGTTGCCAACCCTCAAAGAGGTCGTAGAGCGGTTATTCACTTCAGGTTTGATTCAACTCTTGTTTACAACTGAAACGTTTGCTGTCGGCATCAATATGCCTGCTTGTACAGTAGTGTTTGATAGTCTTGAGAAATTTGATGGTGTAAATTTTCGCTATCTCAAGGCGCGTGAATATCATCAAATGGCAGGACGCGCTGGAAGACGTGGCATTGATACTGTCGGTTATGTATATGCTCAAGTTGATCCACAATATGCTACATATACCGATGTTAGTAAAACAATTTCAGATAAGATAGAACCAATTACCAGTCAGTTTAATCTCTCATATTCCAGTATACTCAACCTATATGAGAAATATGGGGATGACATTTATGATGTCTATACGATGAGTTTGAGCAACCATCAGAATTATAAACGTATCGCCGATCTCAACAATCAGATAACACAACTGGAGGAAGAACAACAATCACTACCAGTTCCCACTTGTATACACGACAACATCAATGGAATGAAACAGATTGAGGGTTATCATCAGTTCAAACGGAAAAATGCAAAGAAACGAGAAAACCTGCAGGTTGAGTTAGCAACTTTCAAATCTCGTACCTCTCGAGGAAAATCAAGGAAGAAGGAATTGAAGAAAAAGACCGCTCCGCTGTATAGAAAAATGAAGCGATTGAATACGGAACTTTCTAAGAACCTTTGCCACGACTGCTATCAACGTCCCGAATGTACAAGCCGATATCAAGCAATCCGGAAAACGGAACATTATGTAAACAACATAAAGAAACGACAGACAAATATAGCGGATTTTCAACGAGACCAGATTGCTGCGCGTCTGAACGTCCTTGAAACTCTTGGTTATGTTGAAGAACAAAAATTGCTGCCACGTGGGAATACTGCCTCGCATTTATATGGCTATGAACTTCAATTGACGCAACTTCTTTTTAGGGGCTTTTTTGAAAGGTTAAACGAAGACGAAATTAATTGTCTATTGATAGCAATAGTGTCTGAACCCCGCAAAGATGGTTATTTCAAGCGATTAAAACATAAAAGGATATTATCAATTTTGGGGGCAGCATGGAATGAAATTGTAGACATTCAATCCGTAGAAAATGGGCATGACGTGTCTGAAATTACGCCTCTCTTGGAACTTCGTCTGTGTTCAGCGATGTTAGCATGGAGTCGTGGATGTGAATTTGACACGTTGACTGATTATGCTGCGCTTGATCCAGGCGACTTTGTCCGAACATTTAGACTTGTCATCGATCAGCTCCGTCAAATTCGACGTGCTATGACTGGACATACCGCCCTAATTGATAAGCTTAATCGCTGTATTGCGAAAATAAATCGTGATGTCGTTGACGCTGAACGCCAACTGCGAATAGGGCAAGACGACTTATTTGAAGACGAAAAAGATAATAAATCAGAACAAAATGGAGGAGAAATACATGGATAATAAGGATTTTGACCTAATAGGATCAATCAAAGTCAGGTCTGCCGAAGAAGGGGATGCTGGACATTTACATACATATTGCTTCCCAGAAAAAACTGAACAAGAGGTCGCTGATGATCTGACTGCAGACTTAGCTGCTGATTATATCACCCGACTTGTCGCTGATTCCAGTGGCTATGCAGTGGGACACATTGCCGTGAAACGGCATCCATTGGACGATACAATAGGACAAATCAGCCATTTAGCTGTCTCTGGTCCCTTCCGTCTTTTAGGCGTTGCAGACCATCTCATTGAAGCTGCAGAGGTAGCAGCCACTGATATGGGATTAACAACACTTGAAATTGAACTTTCCCCTTCAGAAAAACCTGTCATACAAAGGTATATGGATTGGGGTTTCTCTGAAAAACCAATTGTTACCCTCCATAAAATGCTGAATTCTGAAGCGGAAGAAACAACTGAAGAGGAAAATGAGGCTGAAGAAGTTGATGAAACATCTGTAGAACAACCACAACTATTGGATTCGTCCAATTGAATTCATAGTACAGCAACCTAAATACGCGTCTTTTAATTTATAGGAATGACAAATGAAGAGATATGTTACAGGTATTTTCCTTATTGTTGGAATAGTATTTTTAA
>VYFM01000321.1 GCA_009842375.1 Candidatus Poribacteria bacterium
GGCAAAAGGTTCCCTCCTGCTCAGACATATCGTAGGGGCGAGGTCTCCTCGCCCGCCCTTCCCTCCGCGTTTTCCGTGTCTTCAGTGCCTTCCCAGATTCTGACATGGTAGCAGGCACGCGCCGCGTGCTGTCCCTCTTTGTAGCACAAACTTTCCAGTTTGTGCAAATACACGTTCCACTGGGTGTGTAAAGTTTTTGGCAAAAGGTTCCCTCCTGCTCAGACATATCGTAGGGGCGAGGTCTCCTCGCCCGTCCTTCTGTTAGGATCACGGAAGTCACAGAATACGCGGCACACACTGAAAGAAGAAGTCTTTTCCGCGTCCTCCGCGTTTTCAGCGCGTTCCGTGATTCAGACAAAAATACGGGCGGGAAAACCCCACCCCTACGCAATAGTGTCAAATACTTTACACACCCTTCATAACAGCATAACAGGTATATTTTGTTTATGTATTTTGTATATCTATGTTGTATTCAAAGGATTAGAGTTTATTATTAATAGTGGATTTGGATGTGAAGACTCAGAAATCCGCGTTCATCCGTGTCATCTGTGTAATCCGCGATTCTGACAAAATCCACGGAATCCTGCAAATCCTGTCTATCCTGGTTCAGACAATAAAAATATCAGCATTCACGTTGTAACAAGTCCGTCGAAAAACCTAAAACTAAATAACACTGATAATTATCCCATTTTACTTGACATTATTGTGGTTAAATGACAAATTATGGTTAAAAACAAATCGGAGAAAACTAATGGGATTTCCTGTTTACGACTATCGCACAGATGTGCGTAATGTATTGATAACGCCACAAATTCGCTCGCGTTTTTTAAGAATGGAACCCGGTCAGACTGCTCAACTTCATAGTCATGACCTTGGGCATGAGATTTTTCTCATTCTGGAAGGACGCGTTGAATTTGAGATTGATGGTGAAACTGAGGAATTAGGACCCGGGCAGATGTGTGTGGCTTTGGTAGATCAACCGCACAAAGTAAGAGTACTCGGCGATGAACCGATGACGATGTATCTGTCTGTTACCCCACATATCCACCCGACACATACACCACGAACAATGGATGGGGAAAGGTTACCCCACAATTTCGCACCACCCAGTGCTTATGATGTAGAACCGGATATGGAGGTTTCTGTATCGGAACTTGTTACACGGCAGATAAAAACAGCACAACAACTTGCGGAACTGACACAGAAATGTGCTGCTATTCAAGAGGAGATGGGAGAACAACTCAAATCCGCTGTTACCGATAAAGATGAGGCAAGTGCTATTGCAGCGCGACAAGCAATGTGGGATGCAATCTATCCTGTCTATAAAGCGGTTTCTGAATTAGGTGATGTTTGGAATGAACTTGCCCCTCGCATAACCTACTGATCCAGCGGCACAGATGTATGCACTGTCATCCTTACATTGTCACGGAAATTCGAGTTCCTTAACATTTGTGCTAAAGCATTGTGCCTCGAATCACCGCTGGCTTCCAATTGTGCTATTACTCTTTCCAGTTCTTCCCTTGAATTAACCTGTATAGTGGTGCCTTCACCATTTTCCTGTACTCCTACGGGAAGAGGTAATTGACCAAATATAGTTTTGGAATCAAATGATGATTCAGGACCTAATTTTGTTATACTCTTTTTTTTCAGATGTTCCTGTGTGAGTTTTTCTATATCGGATGTATCCGCTTTTGTATTTGTAACCACTTTTTCTGAGGGTGTAAATTCAGGAGGAATGTCAAGGTTGCCATATTGAATTGGTGTATCATCAACAGTGGATTGTTGTGTATCCTCTTTCTTTTCTTCTTTTTGTTTATGTTGTTGTGCCATAACTTTTATATTTTCTTTCACGATTGCTTCTTCCGCTTCAGTTAGTTCTTTATATACCTTTGTAGGTGTTTGTAGATTGTTCTTCTGATATTGGGCATAAATAAATAATCCGACAATGCATAGGATAGCACTTATTAGAGATATACCGATATATGGGTTGATGAACTTTTTTATTGCCATTGTTGTTCTCCTACATTACTGTGAATGTGTATTCCACAGAATATTCTTGTATGTCAAATTGAATACTCAATTATACAATAAACCCATCTTTATTTCAACTACTTGCTTATAGGTGGGTGTGTAAAGTTTTTGGCATGTGTGTTGTCTGAATCGCGGATTACACGGAGGACGCGGATTTCTGAGTCGTAGTGTTCTGCATCCCGTTTCATAAGATAAACATCAATCCATTGAAAGCAATACAAGACATCAGAACCCCAACCGTGTTCTTCCGTGAAATCTGTGTAATCCGTGATTCTGACAAATACCATGTCGGAGGTCGCTACGCTCGCTCTTCCCTCCGCGCCTTCAGTACATTCCGAGATTCTAACATGGTAGCATTCACGTGCGGGGAATGCCTAAATGGCATTCATACCGTTGATTTCTTGATTTGGTGTGTCGTCCCTCTTTGTAGCACAAACTTTCCAGTTTGTGCAAATACACGTTCCACTGGGTGTGTAAAGTTTTTG
>VYFM01000615.1 GCA_009842375.1 Candidatus Poribacteria bacterium
ATTTAGACCTGTATAATCCTAAATACGCACTTTCTACTGATTGATTTGTAGATGTTCTCATGTTTTTAGGAAGTTTGTAAATATGTTTCGGTTCAGAAACCGTTCGTCATTCAATATATTTATATGGAGGGGAATTGTGGTTTTTATACCTTCAATTTTAAATTCGGAAAGAGCACGTTTTAAACGGGCAATCGCTTCGTTTCTGTCTCTACCAGTAGCGATCAATTTCGCGACAAGCGAATCATAATGTGGGGGTACTGTATAACCTGTATAGACATAACCGTCAACTCGAATACCGATACCTCCTGGGGGTTGATATTCTGTAACTAACCCAGGGGAAGGTAGAAATTGATTTGCGGGGTCTTCAGCATTAATACGACATTCAATGGAGTGTCCTTTTATATGTATATCAGATTGGTTATATCCAAGTTCTTCTCCCATTGCTAATCGTATCTGTTCCTTGATTAGATCAATACCAGTGATACTCTCAGTGATGGTATGTTCCACTTGAATACGCGTGTTCATCTCTAAAAAATAAAAATTCTCGTTCTTATCTACAACAAACTCTATTGTACCTGCGTTTGAATATCCAATTGCCTTTGCGGCTTTTACTGCTGCTTTACAAATTTCATTACGAAGTTTATGTGGGATGGATGCAGCAGGAGCTTCTTCAAGTAGCTTTTGTTGTTTGCGTTGGATTGAGCATTCGCGTTCCCCCAAGTGGACAACGTTACCGTGCATATCTCCCAATACTTGGACTTCAATATGACGTGCTTCTTCAATCCATTTTTCTATATAGACATCGGCATTGCCAAAGGCAGCTTCGCTTTCTGCTTTTGCAGTATGAAAAAGGTTGAAAAGGCTGGGACGGTTGTAAGCGATACGAATCCCACGTCCACCACCACCTGCAGATGCTTTGATTCCAACTGGATATCCGATTTTATCGGCAAGTTCAGCAGCTTCTTCAACGGTTTCAACGGTCGCGTTTTTGTCCTTTTTCCGTTTTCTACTCTGGCTACCGGGTACGAGTTTCAAACCTGCCTTTGCTACAGTCTCAAGTGCGCGAACTTTATCACCCATTGTAGTGAGATCAGAGATAGATGGACCAATGAATTTAATTTGATGTGCTTCACAGATTTCAGCGAATTGTGCATCTTCAGCGAGAAATCCAGCACCCGGATGTATTGCATCAACATTGGCAATGTCGGCGACAGTTGTTATGTTTGGGTATTTTAGATAACTTTCAGTGGAAGGTGCAGGACCTATGCAGTATGCTTCATCGGCATATTTAACATGCAATGCGTCTTTGTCGGCAGTGGAATAGACAGCAACGGTCTTTATATCCATGTCCTTACAAGCGCGAATGATGCGGATGGCAATTTCTCCACGGTTTGCAATCAGTATTTTTTGAAACATATTCTTAGTTTTGCCTCACACGAAAGAGCGGCTGGTTGTATTCAACAGCTTGACCATCCTCAACAAGTATTTCAAGTATTTCACAGTCAAAAGGTGCTTCAACATCATTGAAGGTTTTCATGACTTCAAGAGTAGCCAAGGAAGTTCCGGATGTAACAGAATCACCGATCTCTATAAATGGTGGTTCATCGGGAGCAGGTGATCTATAGAAACGTGCTGGCATTGGTGAACGTATAATGTCGTCACCTGTTTCGTTTTCCGTTACAAGTGTAGGTGTAGCAGTGGAAGCAGTAATAGCGGGTGTTGTTGCCACGGGATGAACATTTGCCCGTGATATTTCTATTTCAACTTCACCATCTCGAATCCGTGCACTTGCTAAGTCTGCTCTTTCAACAATGGCAATGAGTTGTTCGAGACGTTCAATGATAGGATCTGAATTTACTTCTGTATCCGCAGCAGAGTCACGGTTTCTACTCTTATCGTTTTTCTTCATGTTTTAAACCCTTTCAACGTATTTACCATTCCGTGTGTCTACTTTTATTGTGGTATCATTTTTTACAAAGAGAGGAACATTTACAACGGCTCCAGTCTCTAATTTTGCAGGTTTTGTGCCTCCACTAACGGTATCTCCGCGTAAGCCTGGATCAGTTTCAACTATTTTGAGTTCAACAAATGTTGGTAATTCCACTGCAAGTGGTGTAGAGTCATCCATTTTGACCGTCACATTTTCACCTTCTTTTAAGTATATAACATCGTCACCAATTAGTGCTTCAGGTAGTGGGTGCTGATCAAATGTTTCGTTGTCCATGAACCATAATATGTCCCCTTCACTATAGAGAAACTGCATCTCTTGGTCGGTAAGACGTACAGTTTCAATTGTTTCGTTTGCACGAAATGTTCGGTCAAGAACTGCACCATCACGAACTCTCTTTATTTTAGTTCGGGCGAATGCACCTCCTTTGCCAGGTTTCACATGCTCACAGTCTACTACTGTAAAAACAATATTGTCAATTCGAATAACCAATCCATTTCGCAAATCGTTTAAAACTGCCATTAATTTTCCTTTCTACAATAACCCAAGTTGCTACCTACAAGAT
>VYFM01000047.1 GCA_009842375.1 Candidatus Poribacteria bacterium
ACCTTAGATAGTACGAAATCAACGGATTCCACCTCAGTAGTACGTGGATCAACTACCCCAAGCCCAATCTCTTTGTCCGTAGGAAGTTCACCGAGTACGTCAATGCTACCTGCCCGTTCTGTCGCATATTCTAAGACAAACTGGTGTACGTTCATCTGACTGAAATATGGTATCAGTAAATCATAAGAACCGCGAAGTAGAACATCTTCTTGTTGACTCCAGTTACCTCGGCATACATGTAGAGCAGTTTTCATTTTATCCTCTATACCTTCAACGACGCGATTCATGAGTTCCACAGCGAAATTAAGTTCCTCTTCTGGACTGCTCTTTTCGGATAGTGCTGCACACATAAACGTATGAGTTTCGTGTGGACCAGTAAAAGCTACTTCTGTCAGTACAGGTTCATCAAATTGGACATAATCACATCCTGCTGTCATCAATTCATCCAATTCTTCACGTAACACTGCAACCACATCATCTCCTAACGATTCTTTATCGGGATAAAATTCGTAGGATAACTTTTTCACCCACATAGAACGCGTGAGAAGATAAGGACCGGGAAGGGTAACTTTTATCGGCTTTTTCGTATGTTCTTTTAAAAATTGATAATCGTTTAACACAAGTGGTGTTTTACGGTTTAACTTTCCATCAACTACTGGATTTTTTAGGGCAAAAGCAGGAACATCGAGAGCGTTGAGTAATTGTTCAAAAGCTGCTTTATCCTCAACATAGTCCAGCATTTCAGCAAGGGTCATCAAACGGATTCCGTCGATGCACTCGGTAATGAATGAATAAAAGTTATCCCTTCTTTGTTCACCGTCACTGACAATATTCACACCGTTTTCTTCCTGTAATTTGATGCTTTCAATTACAGCCTCATCAGCGATCTGATTGAATTCTGCATCAGAGACGCGTCCCTTCTGTCTATTCCGTAATGCGCGTGATACTGCTCGTGAACGCGGCATACTGCCAACGACAGTTACAGGAAAAAGGGGTAAATTGTTCATCGTTCTGCACTCCTTTCATAATATACTCAATTATCCTTATGGCTCATCTATATATGGGCGATTGTCAATGTAATAGACCAAATGTCCTTCATTTTCTTTGAAACCAATGGAAAACTCCATGATGTGAGCAGATATTTGTGATTATTTTCATGAAAATCTAAAGACTTAACAGGTTTTTATAGTTGACTAAGTAATTTCTCATAAGCAGCATTCGGACCGATCCAGAACCAATAGAATCCATCATTTTCACGCATACTCAAGCTCTCCAACCAATTCCTATTCGGACTGAGTAGATTTGTCCTCTGGTATGTACTCGCTTGAAATGTAGACTTGGATGATTTGAGTTTTGGCACCAAAGACGATAATTTTTACGGGCTTTTTCCTTAACATCCTGGGGCAACTGCTGAAAACAAGTAATAAAATCTTCAGTAAGAAATGAGTTCACAACTCATCAATCCCCATCTTTTTGACCCGTCCAGCTTTGATGTCAACTTTTACTTTTTGGGCAAACAGCTCAAGTTTATCTTGTGATTCGGCAAAAGTTTTGTCCCATCGCTGTTCATCTTCAAGTTCTTCAAGAATCATGGCAGCAATAGCATCCTGTTGTTCAGGTGGAAGTTTATACACTTCAATTAGGACTTTTTCAAGAAGTTGTGTCATAAACGAATCTCCTTGTGTATTCTGCAATTATATCAGACGTAGATCCACATTCATATCAACACCACGAGTCAATGAATTCGTCACGGGTGAAGCAGCGAGGGTTTCATCCCAAATTGTTTCTAATACTTCCTCATCTGCATCTGATGCCACATAGATTGTACCACTTACCTCTTTAAATCCACTATGACCATCTTGTTCCGTTCCAAGAAAAACAAAGATGTTATCTATTTTTCCGCTTAGAGATATTTCTAATTCATCAATCTCTATTTTCTGCTGTGATGCCCGTATTTGGAATCCCATTGCTAAACAGGCACCTAATGCACCGAGGACATATTCCACAGCACTTGGTGCATCATCCCGCACATCAAAACTTGCGGGTTGACCTACCATCCATGAGTGATTTCTACAAAATACCTTTGCTTGTAAGCCACCATCCCAATGGATACGCGTCTGCCAACGGTAATCTCTTGCTTGTTCATAAGCAGCGTCAGCATCCTGTTCTGCCTCTCCTCGTCGAACAAAATATTTATTATGTTCTTCGGTAGGTCGCCATCCAAGATAAGGGTTTTCCGTCATTCGACACCATGCAGGTAAGTCCTCTTTAACGCTGATTTCAGTACTCCGAATCTCAAGAACATCACCATCGGGAACATTTTCCATAGATTTCCGTATGAGCAGCAATAATCCTGATCCGCAGTCAAGGTTTCCACCTTCACATATATGAGGTGTTTGAAGAGAATCTGGTGCTTGTAAATCTTCTTCTCGCATATTTATTCCAATGCATTGTTATTTACAGGTCTTTATTCTTACAAGTAAAGGACATTAGTATTGATATTATAATTG
>VYFM01000025.1 GCA_009842375.1 Candidatus Poribacteria bacterium
CAATTAGTCAACAAAAATCATAACATTTCGTTTTATAATGCGTAATACTATAAACAGGAGTCTTTGCGTCAAAATGAAACAACACATATGTATAATATTTTTTTTGTTGACAATCCCAACATCAACACTTTTCGCACAAACAGGAACAATTGAAGGTACAGTCTATAATCAAAATACAGGAACCACACTCGCAAACGCAGAAGTACATATCCTTGAGACTGATGAACGTCAAAAAAGTGATACAGACGGAAAGGTCTGGTTCACAGGAATTGCTCCAGGAAAATATACACTTACCATCACACACCCCTCTTTTGCTACACCAGCAAAAACTACCGTTGAAGTGACAGCAGGACATACCACACAAGCAAAAATGTTCCTTGGTGAGGTTTTCGAATTAGAAACCATAGTTGTTGAAGGTGAACGCGTGCCGCCAACGGTGAGTCGCAAGGACATCCGTGGTAGCGAACTTCTCCGCATCCCCGGAGTAATGAATGACGCACTCAAAGGTTTGACCACGCTTCCAAGTATCGGTATTCCAAACGATTACTTTGGAGTCCTCTATATCCGGGGTAGCGATCCTGGATCAAATCTCTATTACCTTGACAGGACACAACTCGGATATCCATTCCACTGGGGAGGATTACTATCAACCATCAGTTCAGAGACAATAGAAAGGATAGATATTTACGCAGGTGGATATGGTGCTGAGTTCGGTTTAGATTCACAAGCTGTGCTTGATATTCATGCTCGTGACAGCATTGAAGATAGGTTAGATGGAACATTCAACCTAAACATCATTTACTCTGAAGGGTTACTTGAAGGAAGGATTGGCGATAAAGGTTATGTTTCTGTATCTGGACGGAGAAGTTATTTTGATCTCATTGTTGGTCCTATTGCTGAAAGGCAAACTGGATCAGAACAACAATTCCCATATTTTTCAGATTACCAGTTCAAAGTTGTGTATCCACTTACTGAAAAGCACAGTCTTACAGTCAATGCATTTGCTGCAACAGACCATTTCGAAATTAAAGAAGAAGAATACATGGCAGACGACATATACCAAGACATCGGAAGAACAACTGCCTATTTTAAAAACGGTTTTAGCGGACAAGGCATCCATCTTCATTCAAAATTTACAGATAATCTGACATCTATTTTCTCATTTACTCGCACCAACAATTACCTAAATATTGATCTGGAAGATCCGTTCGTCCTATCCTATGAAGTGGAAGATGGTCAATTCAAAAGGGAAGATGGGAAATTGGTTGCTAAAGAAATCCTTACCAATTCTTATGACATAAAAGTTCAAGTTCCAGTGTACACGCTGCGCGAAGATGTATCCTATAAGTTATCACCTACCCTTAGCGTTGAACCTGGTTTCCTATTGTCGTTTAGTCCAGCCAATAGTTTTGAAGACAGTATTTTCTATGAGTACGAACCCACTGGTGAAGAAATTGATGTTGTACCACCAAGGCAAGTCATTGTAAATGGTGATGTAGTAAGTGAAGTCAGGCACACACGAGCGCAGTATGAGATAACTGATGTGGAAGAGTCTCACTATGAATTTGGACACGATTTTTATCGTGTAGAAGGCTATCTACAAGCACGATACGATCCATTACCTTCCCTTTCGTTAGCACTCGGCACTCGGTTAGATTACCTGGATTTAACGAACCAACTCTCTGTGCAACCACGTGCAAGTGTAAGTCTAAACCTTCCAAGTGATTTCAACCTCCGATTTGCTTATGGTAACTATGAACAGAGTCCTAAGCCGTTCCAGATGTTGACAGAGAACGGAAACAAAGATTTGAAATCCAGTATCGCGCGCCATTACATCATGGAGATAGAACATGAACTCAGCTCTCAGACAGAATTCAAATTTGCTACATACTACAAAGACGAACAGAAATTGGTAACGAAAGATGAAATCGCAACGTCATCCGATATGGAATCTGTATCTTCTGAGGGAGGGAGATTAGCAACAGAAGAAGACTTTTCAAGCTATCTCAATCAAGGCGCAGCTTATGTAGGTGGCGTTGAAGGTTTTTTACGACACCGTGTCCCTGATAAGTTTTTCGGTTGGATATCTTATGGATATACCCACGCGGAACGTAGAGAAAAACCTGATGTCCCTTATCAAACATATCTTTTTGATAACACGCATATCGTTAGTATCGTTGCAAACTATAACTTTACACCCAATTTTGAAATTGGAGCGAAGTGGCAGTATTTGAGTGGTACGTCTGAGGTTCCGATAACTTCTCTTGTTCTTATTCAAGATCCGGTTACACGCGGGTTGAATCCACTATTGGCAAGTGCTGACGAGGAATTACGAACCGAGTTGACACCTTATCATAAGTTAGATTTACGGATAAGTCGAAAATGGAATGTCAGAGGAATGAAAATAGGAGGATTTATTGATATTCTGAATGTCTACAATAGAAAAAACACAATAAAGTTCTTATTCAAAGAAGCAACAATTGCGATACAAGGACAAGAAATTGAG
>VYFM01000041.1 GCA_009842375.1 Candidatus Poribacteria bacterium
GTGTACAAAACTACAGTGATTGATACGAAAGGGTAATGTGGATTTAATGATACTACAAAATTTCAATTTACGCAAAACATTCCATCTATTTCTTAACCGCACCAAAAGTTACGCCACGCAGCAAGTGGCTTCGCATGAGGAATGTGAAGATAGCAACAGGCAGCAAGAAAACAAACGTGGAAGCTGCTATTTTACCCCAGTCCATTCCTGCAGAGCCTGTAGCACTTTGAATGGAGGGTGGTGCAGTTACAGCTCTACCACCGGTTTCTGTTAGAACCAGCGCGAATGCAAATTCATTCCATGCAGTTATCAAGCAAAACACCGCAGTTGCAGCAATACCTGTCACCGATTGGGGTAATACGACTTTCATAAATGTTTGAAAACGGGTGTATCCATCTACGAGTGCAGCGTCTTCGTATTCCTTTGGTATTTCATCAATGAATCCCTTCATGAGCCAAACTGCAAAAGAAACGTTAAATGTCGTGTAAAGGAGTATCAAACCAAAATGTGTATCTTTTAACTTCAGTGCAATATACATCAGATAAATAGGAATTACTACTACAACAGGTGGCAGCATACGTGTACTGAGGATAAAAAATAGTAGGTCGTCCTTACCAGCAATATTGAATCGTGAAAAGGCATACGCAGAAATCGTTCCTAAACCCACAGCAAGAACTGTGCTGCCACCACCGATGATAATACTATTGAAAAGTTGATAGAAATACTTTGACCCACCATTTGCAAGTGCAATACAGACACCTATTGTAGCGAAAATTACAGGGACTATAAATGCAAGTTTTTCTTTTTTATTTGGAATCGCATCCCCATTGGAGTCAGTAAATACAGAATATATTTTTCTCTTCCAAGGGACAACCAGAAAATATGCACCTACTGAACAGAGTATTAGCGTGAAGAAATGATAACGTACATCCACTTTTATACGAGGGTATGGAGATGTGCTGAAAAATCCGTAGATACATGTTATGACAAACAGGATATTCCAGACAATACCCAGTGTACGGAGTGATACATGTGATGGAAGTTTAATATTTGATAAAGAAAAGAAGGCAAATAGAATTAGTCCAGCAAATACTTGACCGATAAATAGATAAGTTACAGCAGAAACATCACCTTCAGGCATCAACTTTTGATAGTTTTCTAACGAAAGAACAAAGAGAAACTTTGGAACTTTCGTGTTGATGTCTGCAGGGGCTTTTAGTGATGTAACTACAATCCAATAAATTGGAAGAATATAGGCAATCACTGAAAGGATAATTAATACCATTAAAATGGTAAATACAATCGGATTTCTTTTTGAAAAGGTTGCCATTATGTTTATGCTTCTCCCTTAACACGATTTAGATATTTCACATAAATGTTACTTAGTGCAACGATAATTATGAGCAGAATATACGCCATCGCACAAGCTTTACCTGTATCATAGTTCCGAAAGGCAAGTCTATATAGATTCATAGAAACGGTTTCGGTCACTCTACCGGGTCCCCCTTCACGTGTGAGGACATAGACAATGTCAAACATCTTAAATGCATCCATAGTCCGGAATAGAAGTGCAATAAGTAGAAGTGGAGATACCAATGGTAATGTAATCCAACGGAACTTGAACCAAGTTGACGCTCTATCCACGTCGGCAGCTTCATAGAGTGATTTTGGGACAGCACTTAGCCCTGCTAAGGAAATCAACATCATAAATGGTGACCACATCCATGTATCAACAATTACCACAGCTAACATCGCAATCTTGGGATCGGTTGTCCACTCAATCGGAGGATCGAAGATAGTATTAATTACTGGTAAGTTAAGAATAGGACTTAATAGATAGTTAAGCAATCCTGAGTTGTCCGAAGCGAGAATAAACCGCCAAAATATACCGACCACAACAGGTGACAACATCATTGGGAGTAAAAGTAAAGTCGTTACTAACCCTTTGGAAGGAAAACTACGGTTAAGTAGTAGTGCTAATCCAAATCCTATAAGGAATTGTGCACTAACTGCTACAACAACGAAATATGCTGTCGTACGAAAATAACCCCATATATCAGGATCCGTGAGGACGTCTACGTAGTTCTTTGCACCGATAAATACGGGAGGTTTTTGCATAGATGCTTCGTAGTCATGGAAACTCAAATAGAGAGACCACAAAAGCGGAAAGATATTCATCAAAATGAGCAAAATCATCGTCGGCATAATGAACGCCATCTTCAATTGATAATCACTCATTCCACGCGAAAAACGGTTGGTCTGCATATTTATTAATTGTATCTAAAATGGGATTTTGTGCTTTAGCAACAGAGGTAATATATTATAAGGAAAAGCGCGCTTTCAGAGCGCGCCTAATATACAGGATTCTTCTAATGCAATTATATTTCTGGGCAACATTTTCAGTCCCGATGATTCATTTAGCACGAACCTATTCTGTATTAGTGCTATCCGATAATATTAAACTGGATATTTCCGTGCAATGTTGGACATTTCACTTCTATACCC
>VYFM01000372.1 GCA_009842375.1 Candidatus Poribacteria bacterium
TTTGTAGCGATTAGAGAAAAATGTGATATAATATCTTATGTCAGGATAACTCATAGTTAATACTCCTTTGTTTATAAAGCTTTGAAAAGAGTATAACCTTTATCCTGACTGATGTCAATTATGCGCACCCCTCAGTTATTTACATCTTAGTAGTGCGCGTTCACCATACCTATCAGGAGAGAAATAATGACAAATGAAACCCGACGACTAAATAGAAAAAAGCGACAGATGCAAGCATTATTAATATCACTTGTCATTCATTGCGTTGCGGTTATTGTGTTAGGAATATGGTTGTTAAAACCTCTCATACTTGACAGCGAAGATAGAATGTATGTGGAATTTATGAACACATCATTAGACCAACGACAGATTAGGAAAGATATACCAAAACCGAGACCAAAACCGTTACCAAATATGGAACGTAAAATCGCAACAACTGGTGTCAAAGGAATATCAAGTTCAGAAAGAGTCCCTACACCTGTCAATCCTGTTACTCCTGTTCAAAATGAAATACCGTTAGATGCCCCTTCAATGATACAAAATGTTACAAGGCTGGCACCCTCACCAGAAAGCATATTGAACAGTTCTAAACTTGATGGACCCAAATTAAATGGAGGTGATGGTCCTATTGAAAGTGTCTCACCCTTAAGAAGTAAAGGCAGTAGCGGTTCAGTAGGAATTGCCCCTCGTGGGAAGGGAAGTTCAGGAATTGGTAATTTTACGAAAGGTACAGGAACAGGTTCGGGATATGCCGATTTAGGTGAAGGATACGGTAGGCTGTCAACACTGCAAGATGAAATTGGTGATAAATTAGGCGGTGTCATAAAAGGCACTGGTTCAGACCTACAAGCACATATACGTGTAATTCGACTAAAACATTCACTCAGTGATTGGTGGCAGGATCCTACTGCTATTCCATCTCTGATTAAGTGGCTTAAAGAAAATACCCCAGTACGTGCTGATATGAGTTTTGCTGGTGGTGCTCTAAGAATGACTGACGAAGAAATAATGAACGCGCCGCTCATCATTATGACTGGACATGAAAAAGAAATGACACAAAACCGAAACCTGATGCGTGGTGAAAAAAGGGAAGAAGGTTTCTCAGACGAGGAACGTGCTGCACTGCGAAGATATGTACTTGAAAGAGGTGGCACACTTTTCTTTGATGATTGCGGTCTAAAAGCAGGTTTCTCTGGATTAATTGAACGTGAACTGAATCAGATTTTTCCTGAGCATCGTTTAGAAAAACTACCCCATGATCACGAATTATACAATATTTACTACCAACTGGATAAACCACCTGAAGGTGGTGAGGTATTTTGGGAAAGTGAAAATAAGGCACGACCGACAAAATATAAATTCCAACGTGGCATATATGTACCACGCACACCAGGTGCAAGGAAATCACCTAATCTTACCTACAAAGATACAAAAGGTGTTCTAAGGACTACTAACAGGTTAGGCGTTATTTTCAATAGAAAAGATTATCTCTGTGCAATGGAGACAGCGGAGATAGAATCCAGAACAGCACTTCGTAATCGTCGATCCACGGATGTATATCGATTTATGACAAACTTGATGGTTTATGCACTAAAATACGGTGGTAATACTGACCGCTCTGAATATAATGAAAATTGACATACTCCCCCCGCTAAAGCGTGGGGGATTCTTCGCTCTTATATTGGCAGCGATTGTTGCTGCCAAACGGCTAACGCATGATTATATGCAAAACGGGCATAGCCGCATTGCTGAGCAAACCAAGCACGGTGTTTGTTATTCGGATCTAAGGCAATTTTATGTGTTTTTAATGGCATAGGACTACTTCCTTGAAAGGTCGCTACTTTCCATTTGTAGTGGACAGATACCATAAATATCTGCACGGAAGTCGTTCTATTAGGATACCATATTTCACCTAAAAGTCAAGGTATTTTGCGGTGTCTACATCCACGTGCTAAAGCACGAGGTTTTGACACCGAAGATTGATAATCTTACAGCAACGGTCAGCATTACAATGATCTTGAGGAAAAGGTATAACCCTCAGTTATCTCAACAATTCCTGTAGTTTAGATGATCTGTATTCAAATATCTTCTCTATATCAGGACGAACAAATAGTCTATTAATCAATTGTCCTCCCAACACTGCATATTCCACCTCGTCCTGTACAAGTGTTGCCCCATTCGATTCAACGAACTTGTGCTGATGAATCCAGCATCGATAGGGACCTCTGCGTTGTTCATCAGCAAAATAATGCGGGGGATCCCATTCAGTGATCTCGCTTTGCCATCGAACAGGAATACCACGAAGTTTCAAGCGATAATCTATAAGTGTACCAACTTCCATTTCAATTGGACGTGGTGTTAGCACCACAAAATGAAGCCATGGTGGTGTAATTTCTGTTAGATTATGTGCATCAGAAAAAAAAGAAAATACCTCAGCAATAGGTTTTTCAATATGATGTTCTGTTGTAAGTGTAAAGGTTTTCATTTTATATCTCCATAATAT
>VYFM01000518.1 GCA_009842375.1 Candidatus Poribacteria bacterium
TAGTGCAATTGTTTTATCTAAAACTTTATTATCAGATTGAGAGTATTGAAGATTTTCTGCCTTTTCTAAAACATCATTATGTGCATCTTCATTTTCATTATTGACATCGATATTAGTTTCATCGCTCGCAATCGTATTTGCAGAGCTATATTGCAATTTATCATTATCTATATCTGCTCTATAAACTTTAATAGGTTTCATATTTAATAGATTTTGCACTCTCTGCATTTCATATAATCCTATTGTGCATACTATTAAAATTAGAATTATGAAACTGATTATAATTTTTCTGTTAGTGCTAATATTATTAAACATTATAAGTCTCCAATTGTGATACTCACGGCGGCTAACCCGTGTGCTTCTTTTTCCACATCGGCTTCCTATGTGATTCCTGCTTCTATCTCTCATGTCTCTTCCTGAACGGAACCTGAGGTCGGACTTGGACTCCATAGGTGTAACTTCCCCTATATCCTACGGTAGTTTGTTAGTGAATGTGACAGAGACGTTGCTATAACAACTTATATCAACTTTTCTCTGTCACATTCTAATATTTTGAGTGATTTCGCACCAGCATCACACAACTTTTCACGATTGGGGATAGGACTCAACACGGATTGGTGTTGAGGTGAAAACCTTGTCCAAAGATGCTATAGATAATATATATTATTTTGTGCAAAGTCAAGCGTTTTTGGACCCACACCTAAAGGAGTGGAATTGTTAGTTAATTCCCTTCAGAATAGGCTAATTACCGCCACCCAGATGAGCAATGAAGAATCTTATCACTTCCCAAATGGATTTTGAACCCGAACCTGTTTCCTCCCAAGTTCCATCACTCTGTTTATCCTCATATTTATAGGAATACCAAAGTGTATGGTTTTGACCATTAACATCTAAAATATGAAACACGACATAAGTTGCCCTAGTTGTCGCATTTTCATCTGTTGCACCAATTTTTTCTGTTTCCTCATGAAACTTATCAATCTTCGGTGTCAAAACCTCGTGCTTTAGCACGGGGATGTAGACACCGAAAAATCCTTTGAATTTGTAGTAAAAATTTGATAGGATATATATGTTCACTTGACAGACACTTGTGTCGCTTTCTGTAGAAAACAACTATAGTTTCGGTGGACATTACGTCAGGGCATGGCGGAAGTTACGCCTGTGGAGTCCAACTAAGACCACAAGCCGTGGCACGAGAGACGGAAGCAGGAAACGCCATTCAGATTATAAAGGTCTGATGTGAGAGCGAAGAATCCCCCACGCTTTAGCGGGGGAGTATGTCAATTCCAGTATGATCCCAATGATGATGCTCATATATGTCTTGATGTGTTGCTTGTGCCAATACATCTTGTGTGGCAAATGTGAGTCCAATCAGTATTAATGTAAATGCAAAAGATATAAATGAAGTTCTTTTGGTAATATTCATTTCGTCACCTTCTTTCCCTGATTAGATATTTATCGGTATATAAATACCTGATATCCTTAAGACTGATTTTTAGGTGTAAAAGGGTGCATAAAATGAAATCAACAAATATTATAAAATCGCTTCAAAATTTTAGCAAAACTTGGAAAGTTGCTATCACGAGAAACAACACTCAGATATTGGTGTCAGATATATGGCATCTTGAATGGGTGTGGTTTTTATGTATACAGTAGAATTCTGAGTCTACTTCAAATAATATAGGTAGGTAACATCACTTGTTATCGGGACGATCTCGTCTGCAAATTCATTCTTTACCTTTCTCCCAAAAATCATCTGGACGTAGTGATCCTGCAATCCTCACTTCAAATGAGAATTTAGATGCTAAAAAATCTGCTTTCCCGCAGCAATTGATAATAACTTTTCTATTTCCGTGCTAAAACCAGTAATTTTTCAAAATTTGGCCGCGAGAATCGACATGTAGCATGTCGTATATGTAACCACCCTGTACCGTATTTGTGACCATCGTGTACCGTATTTGTGACCGCCAATATTTGATATCGTCTACGGCTTGTTATGCTTATTGAGTTTAGAGAGGTTATTTTTTTTATTTTTTTCACGTACCAAACCCTGTGTTACCATATTAACGTTAAAACCGCGGGGGCAGGGTTACCTTAAGAGGTCAGAAAGATCGCTCAGATGCTCGTACTTATTTCGGTGTAGTGCGACAATATGCTGAATATAATCCAGAAAGTCATGGTGTATACTCTTGTTTATGTTGCGCAACTTTTCATAAGTGCTTTCAATCCATCTGGTTCCGTCTCGCATCTGCAACCTGAAAGATTCGCGTTCAAACCGCCACAACTTATTATAGCTATAATACCACCCTTTTACAAACCTCAAAGGTTTCTTTATTTTGTCACTTTCATCAGGGGTGCGTTCCCGGCGTTTTGGATAAGGTTTGGGAAACAGTTGATACTCTGAAAGTCTAAACTTACCTGACAACTGTTTCATTAACCCGATCTCTTTCATTTTCTTAGCATTTTTTGCGATAGTTTTCGCAGTGAAGGACATCAACTTAGCTGCTTCCCGCACCCGCATGCTGATAATCCCTGAAGTCCAACAGGAATGTATCTTGCGCACTGTCCAATCAACAAGCGTTCGCCAACATATTTTGCCTTCAGTGAGCAACTGACTGGGGGATCCTTTGCCTCTTGGAACCGCACATTTCTGCGGTCTACCATCCTTGTCAATGGGTGCATCCATCGGATCACATTTATGATGTATCACTCTATAGAAGTGTGCGCCATCTGATTTACGCTTGCCATGAACTTCCAGCCAACCATTCTCAATAAGCCATTTCAACGCACGATGCACTTGAGAGTGGCTCTTCGCATGCAATAACTCAGCAATCCTACGAAGCGATAACGCATGCGATACACCAGTATCCCAGTGAGAACGTTCATTTACCGTAAGGTAAACCGCTTTCGCAAAAGCGGGCACTTTGTGGGCAGGATCAAAGATGCTATGAACACCACACGGGACCTGTTGTGTCGTTTCTTGGATTTCAGGGATACCTGAATACCCTAAGCCTTCGTATGCCAGTTGGGACGGACTAACATCAGAGGCTAATGTGGAACCCGGTTCTAGCGGGCTACATGCTGAAAAACTTTGATAAGACTCAGAATGTATATAGGAATCCATTCGGGTAATACGAAACTCATTCTGAGTATTTGACGTTTTTTTTGTCATAATATACCTCATTTTTGAGGTGTTAAGAGTATTTTGTAGAAAAAAGGTGAAAAATACTTGTTTTATCTTTTTCTTTATGGTATACTCTTAACATCCTGTTTATGCAGGTAACCGATTTTTAAGAACGTCCCTCGTCCCAAAAATCGTGCCGATTCTGCTTTCGTAGTAGACCCAAAGTTTGTGCTTTGGGTTTCGGCATTTTAACAGACACATATTTATCATTGTCAATTTCCACCTGAACATGAACATGAACATACTACCATTAATTACGAATATTAATCAACTTAAATTTTCATATATTTTGCCTAAATCAACAGAAAAGAGTCCCTTCACTGATTCTGCTTTTCCTTTATCCACCCTACGTACTCGCTTGCTTTCGTTTCTGGGAGTGTGTAGACACCCCGCTGCACTCGGACGATCTCGCCTGCATCTAATAGTTGCTTGAGCTTATTGCCTATTGCCTGAGGACTGCTATCAATCGCTGCAACAAGCGATGCTGTTGTTTTCTCATGCCCGGAAGCCAGAAGAGAGAGTATTTGCTCTTGTATAGTAATGCGAGGAATGTTCCCACCCCGCAGTTTATTCAAGACGCGGTTTGCTTGTCTTGAGGAGCATCCTAAGATCCGTTCCACTTCTTCTCTGCTGGTTTCAGCAGTTAAGTTCGCCTGTTCTACTTCAAATCCTTCGCGTATATGTATCGTTTCTTGGAGTTTGTGTAATCCACCAGCGATCTCAAAATCCTCCCAGTCAAAGAGAAATGTTTCCAGTCTATCGGTAATATCCGGCAACTCAAAGTCGGTGAGCAGCATCAAGGTCTTACCGCTATTGCGGTTTAATCCAACCCTTCCGACAACCTGTGTGAGTAATCCTGAAAGCTTTTGATTAAATATCTCTTGTATTCGTTCATCTTTATAATCACCCGTCCATATATCTCCTTCATAATTGAGAGGTTTTTCGTCATTTCCGAACAACATCTGTGCTTCTCGCCAAATTGCGTGTTGCTCCAGATATGGCGTGCCGACTATCCACAGTACCTGTGCTGCTTCAAAATTTGTCTCTACTTCGTGTAACGTTTTGAATGTTGTAACAAAACAAACGTTCTGCCTTGCTGTCAAGTCGGTTAACTTACCCGTTATTGAATCAGTTGTGACAATCGCGTGCTTTATACTCGGATCCTTGTCTATTTCTGCACGGATACCCCGAAAATAACGTTCTCCCAATTTAGACAATTCCATAACGCTTGTATTGCCATCGTAGTTTAGGATTTCATGTAGCGAGTCACCAGATGAACGGATCTGGAACACCTTATTACCCGGCATCCATGCTGTCGGTTCAACGCGAACGACATCCATTTCCTCACCCGGGAACACTTTGCGAAGCTGTTGGTCGGAGAGAACGGGTGAAATTAGTAAAAGGTGTTTAACGTCTGAAGGTAATTTAGGTAGCATCCAAAACTTCAGATATTCTTTGCAGCACTGCATCGGCGCATCGTCATCACGCGGATAATGCGCGAAGAAACATCGCAACTGATGCCAATACGTCCACTTCGGATTTTGGCAATCTGTGGCAGAACGCATCTGCTGGACAATCTCATCTTCGTATTGATAGAACGCGTTAACCACAGCACGTACCTGTCCGATAGGATTGCTATATAGATCGAGATCGGGTTGTATTTCAATGGCATTCATGAGTGCTACAGCAAAGTTGCCTAAAGTCTGTCCTTGCCAGTCGGCTATCCATTTTTCCACGACTTCTTTTGATAACTCACATTCAAGAAATAGGTTTCCTATTGATGTTATACGTTCATGTAAGCAGGTTGGATGTCTGTCCAAGGGCTCCTTTAGTGTTTCAATATCTGTCAATATATCTGTATCGGAAGTCGTAAATGCCAGAATACGCGTATCGCGCGCTAATACTCGTTTTAGCTGCGCTGAACGTTCTTTGAGTGTCTTATATACCTTTTCGGGTGTTTGTTGTTTTCGAAGTTTCGGAGGCAACCGTTTTATTGCCAATGGACTTAATTCTCCCTCCCGAATAGAGCGTACTATTTCGCTGAAAGGCATTTGTCCTGGAATACCGGTGTCATTCCATATATCTGTTATTGGTACAGCATGAATAGGGATCTCTGTATCGGGTGTACCTGAGCGAACCCACACTGTGTCCTGGTCTTCCCACAGTGCTGCAGACGCACCGTTGCGCTGCCAGTAATGAAAGTCGTTTATTCCACATTCATAAGAAAAACTACGTTTTAAAAACGCTTCTTTCGCAAGATTGAGATTAACTGAATTAAGTGAACGGAGAATAACATTATGTTTGAACTTTTTTGGGGTGGAGTCAGGTCCGTGAAGTGCAGCGCGTAGCCTGTTAATAGGTGCAAAAACCACCTCTTTTGTAATGTGAGGTGGATTTAACAAATTACCGATTAAGATCTCATACCGCATGTCCCAACGACTATACCCCTTGTCCCCACATATCTCAAGGTATATGTCGCTATGGTCAGGATTTTTTTCTGGTGAATGTTTGTAGATATAATATTTCGCTTCATCACTGTCTGGATGCAGATAATCTTGTATTCGGCAAGTGAAACGAAGTCCACCAGATTTGGTCAGGGTCAACAACGGGTTTGCTGATGTACTGAGGAGGGCTCTAATACAATCGGAAACAATTTCCGGTTCATCACAAATCGCTTCGTAACTAAATTCAAGGTCGTGCCATCGCGCCCCATGACGTTCGGATGGAATGCCTGTATATATCTGGATACCCCACGAGGTATCCCACTGTCTCAATCGCCAGTCTTCTGTGGTTTGCCGTCTTAAGAACCGATGCCCCCCTAAATCCAGAGGACCCTTGTCGTTTTTAGGCGCATGTCCTATCGGCATAAAAGAGATGGACGCATTCTCAAGCACAGCCAGTGTCTGAGGATTGGCACGCACACAATGCACCTTGATATGATACGGGACACGTTTATATAACGCCGGTGTAATAACGGTTTTACGCTGCCGAAGTATTTTCTCCTCTGCATGTCTTTTGTGACAATGTTGAAGAATATCTTTTACATTCATGTATTTTCACTTTTAATCGTTACAGGGAGGATTATGCTGTTCGGTAAGGTCGTGTTTTATCTGAAGTCTAGCAACCGCATCGTCTTCAATATAGATACCAACACAATCTCCCCTTTTTCTGACGACACACAACCATTTTTCATAATTTAGGATGGGCGTTGTAAGCGAATCTGTCTCTCCGATATATAGAGGTTTGTATTGTCCATGTATTGCTGCACTTGTGAAGATATAAACAGTACCTATATCAGATAATGTATCAGGCAAATTTGCGTCAAAGGGATAGATTGTGAAAGGATAAAAACATCCAGAAACCCCAGCAAAAAATACCGCTTTAGTTTTTTTTCCTTGCATTGTGAGTAACTCGTTTCGTTTGCTCCTGTAACAGCAGCGTGTTAGGGAGTTAGCAAATCTTAGTGAATCACGATAGCAAGAGTTTTCAAAATAGGAGGGAGGGTTCACGTCCTCTCCCAAGACCTCAAATATTCATTGGTCTGTATGGTTGGTCCGTATGGTGATACCACCCACTACCTAAAAAGTAGGGGCTTTGGTTTCTTCACAACTGTGATCGTTTTCATAGAAAACAAACGTCTTACTGTCGCTCCACTTCTGCCAGTATCCTGGCTTATTTTTCTACAGTGTATCTTATAAATCATTTGTAGATATAGTTATAATATGTCAATTTTTTATTATATATGTCAATTATATATTTTTATGTCTTAATATAACTTATGATGATATAGTATTTTTCGAAAAAACAAGAGCACATCACGGCATTCGGATGTTGATTAAGTATTTATGAGATACGCTGTACCGAGAAGGGGCGATATGCGGGAGGTTTTACGTCTCTCCCGCACGACGTTCATGAATAACACAATTGCCAGTGATTTTTTACACGCGACTGGCGGCGGCGAGGTTTTATGATCCTACTTGAGAATCAGCATCTTACGGGTAGCGGACATGCGATCCGTTATCAAGGTGTAGAAATACACACCACTTGCTACATGTTCACCGATAGCGTTGCGACCATCCCAATAGGCGGCGCGACTACGGTCGGTGTAGTAGCCTTTTGACTGATGTCCAAGGGACAACGTACGCACTTCTCTACCAGCAGAGTTGTAAATCGTTATCTGCACATCAGAACTTGTTGCTAACTGATACGGTATCCACGTCTCCGGATTGAACGGATTCGGATAGTTCGCAAGCAAACGCGTCTGTTCTGGTGTGACTACCTCTAACAAGCTCTGCAGATACGCCAACGTGTATAGTGCTGTCGCAGATTGGTTGTCTGAAGCAAGCAACTGCTCAATCTGATTCTGGATCTCTTCACGAGACACTGTTAGAAGGTTCTTCGCAACTGCCACAGGCGCAGCGTTGGATTCATCACGATTATCAAACACAAGCAACAGGTCAAGGAAGTTCACCACACCATCACCGTTGACATCAAGTCTCGGATCGCTCGGTGGACTTTCACCCAATGCATTCGCGACTAACGCAGCATCCGTATTATCTACCACACCATCACGATTGACATCATACCGCGAGAACGTGCCTGGAGGACGAGGGGCAGTTGTGCCTGATGGCACTGCAATATCACCCAATGATACTAAGTTTGTGACGACTGCTCGGATCGTTGACGCATCGCGGTTACCTTGCATAATCCTACCAAGACTATCCGCCCAGTAGATCTTATCATCATCCGCATCATACGAAATACCGTAAGGTGCACCACGCGTTGTCCGTAGTTCTTCAATACCCCTGCCATTTAGATTGGCACTATGGATCTTACCAGAGTCATCACCCGTTTGCTCAGTCCAGTAGACTTTACCACCACTAACTGCTATGCTGTTCAACGTATCATGACCACTGGAAATAGTTGTAACACCTGAACCATCAACGTCCGCTGATTGAACAGTGCCATCACCTGTTATCCAGTAGATTTTACCATCACCAACAGCTATGTCAGTCGGGTCGGTCAAACTTATGACAAGATTCGGAACATACCCAGAACCGTCTATGTTGATCGCCTGAACTTTACCACGCTCGTTGGTCAAGTAAATCGTATTACTGGCAGTGTCAACGGTAATACCTGCGGGCGCAGCTGACAGATCACGGATCAACTGAATGTTACTACCATTTAGGTTAGAACGGCGAATCCGACCGCTATTATTACTCGTCTTCTCTACCCAATACAGACGATTGCTTGTAACAACAAGACTCACTACATTTTCAACACTCGGCGCAATGTCTTCTACATTGTTGCCAACAAGACGATGCAATGTGCCACCATCCGTGTTAATCCAATACGTATCCGCTCTACGAGATGCTGGCAGACGCACATCGGGTTCCGGCGGCGCAGGATCTACCGCTGTCGCTGTAAACGTTACGCGCGTCGATACACCCGAAACACTCGCACGCACACTATTACGACCCGGTTCATCACCGAGCGTCAGATATGTTTCCGCACGACCACGTGAATCTGTCGTATCAGATGTTGCCGAGAGACTACCGCCACCGTCTGTCACGCTAAACGTTACCGTAACACCTGAAACAGTATCACCATCTTCGTCTAACACTTCAACAACAAACGGATCGTCAAGTTCGGTGCCAGGATCACCGCTCTGGTTATTACCCGATACAATCTCAATGTCATCGGCTAAATCACCAACTGTAATCGTAAAGGTAACGGATGTAACGCCAACAACACGCGCTGTTATAAAGTAAGTGCCAGCAGCACGCGGCAACAATTCCGCTTCCGCTTCACCAAGACGATCCGTTTCCGCACTACGAGGTGTCAGTGTGCCACTACCACCTCTCATGCTGAACGACACAGTGACACCTTCAAGATCGTCACCATCCTCATCGGTAACATGAACGATCATCGGCGCACTACGTTGGTTCACCGCTATTCGCTGATTATTACCAGAAACGATTACAAGGTCATCAGGGACAAGTGATCCTGTCGCCTCAAACGTAACATCTGCAACACCAGTGATACCGACGCTTGCCGTAACTTCGTTATCTTCGTCGTCTTCATCCAAGACAAGATACACTTCCACATCACCGTTCGAATCACTTCGAACTGTTAAGGTATTACTACCACTTGTAGCAGTACTGGATTCGGAAAGTTCACCATCGCCATCTGTTACCGTCCAAATTACCGGCACACCTTGCACAGCGGTATTATCACTATCCCGAACAACTCTCAACGCAAACGGATCGTCAAGCACTTCACCACGATTACCTTCCTGGTTATCACCAGAAGTGCTATCATTGGAAGCTTTCACGAGACTAACGGCAAACACCGTCACTGTAACAAAAGCGGTTTCAACACCGGTGATAGCGTTACCAGAAACAGCAGTAATCGTATATTGTCCTGGTGCTGTGGGTAACTTGAATGTGTCCTGTGTGCTAATCGTTCCATTAATCACTGTAAATGCCGTAGGAGAGCCAACAATATTTCCCGTGCTGTTCGTCACAGTAAGTGTAACAGGTTGGTTAACAGCTGGATTACCATTCGCGTCATCCAGCCGAATTGTCAAAGTATACGGGGCACCCGGAGCACCAATAGTAACTGGTTGACCAAGACTGTCAAGCGGTTGGAAAATACTGAGACGGGTGGATGTCGTTGGCTGTTGGGCTGTTCCGGTAATCTCAAAGGTTACAGGGGTTGCACCGCTCTTGTCAACTTCGGTGTCCGTGATAACCGCACTTATCAACCGTCTGGCAGTTGAAGATACAGCATATTGATACGTGGCATCGCCGTTACCATCGGTGTCTACTGTTCCAGAAGGAAGGGTATTTCCACTGCTATCTCGGAACGTAACTTCAACGCCCGATTGCGCAGCATTCGTATCTGTCCTTGTTACGCGGACTCGCAACGTAGCACTACTCCCAATAGTCCCAGTTTGTACCCGATTTGTTCCACTGGGGATCGTTAACCGGACTGGAACACCAGTGGTAGCAGTACCTGAAACAATTACGACGATGAGTTCACGTTCATATCCAGCAGCATTTGCGTAGAGTTGATAACTGCCAGCAGTGTTCGGTAAGTCAATAGGTATGGTTACAAAACCGTTGGTACCCGTTACACCTGTGGCAGCCGTGAAACCGACACCACTCAGTGTAATCAGGACGTTAGCCGTTCCTGCTCCAACAACTATATTTAACGTTTCACCTGCATTTCCAGAAATGGGTCTCGGTGTACTTACCGTAAGGGAAGGGAGGGCTGATGTAACCTGCACCGTAGCTGTCCCTGCTCTATAGCCGGTTGCGCTCGCGGTAATGGTTACCGACCCGCCAGACCTCGGCGGTGTGAACTGTATCGTTGCAACGCCGCCAGGTGCCGTTGGTACAGAAGCTGATGCAAAAGTGCCCCCAGTACTGGTGAAAACGACCAGCTGACCACTTCTGTTATCAGAGGTAGTCGCTGTAACACTTATTGGTGTTCCTCCAGTAGCAGTGGCAGGTGCGTTTACGGTAAGACTCTCAGTTGGCTGTTGTGTCGGCGGTGTTGTTGCTTCACCTTGATAGATATAAGTAATCTCGTACGTTTGGGCTGGTTGTGTGTTAGTAATTGTTGCCCTAATTTTGTTAGTGCCACCGTTCGTCCGCAGCCTCACCCTTGCTATATTGGTTTCAGTGGAGGCACCATCACCATCATAATCACGAGTTAATGTCCTGGTGGTTTTTGAATTTCTGTTTTCACCGGGGTCAGGTTGTGAATCATTGTTCAGATCCTGATAAACAAATCCGGGTCCCTCAATAACTTCAAAATCAACTAATACCCAAGACGAAGCACCCGCACCTGTTGCGCCGATTTGACCTAACGTGACCAAAACTTCCTCATCATATAATGAGTTAGTCGGATCAAATGGTGGATAGGTTGTTTTGGTTGTAGGGTTTACGGTCGGAGTGCTTGCCGCAAACCTGAGATCTTGAACGTTCGCAGGCACTCGTACAGCGTAAGCTGTAAATATTAGATTTTCAAAATCGCCGGCAGAATTGCCTGCTGTGGCTACTGTAACTGTAATACTTCCAATGGCGGTAGGCTCAACCTTCACAGTTACAGTGCCAGTGGTAAGGTCACCTTCACCAGCACCAAGATCAGCATCATCGTCGGTAGGACTACCATTGGTACTATCGGTATGCCATTCTTCCAGCGTGAAATCAGTATCTGAATTTGTATACGGCGTGCTCCCCATCCTTACCTCAGTGATATTATTCCCTGTATTTGCAGTTATCGTTATCTCTTCCCGCTCAGTATCAGGTGATCCATCAACATCTGGTCTGCTTCCCGGAATGCCACTTATATAAAACGAGAACTCAAACGTTTGATTCGTAACCAGAGGTTTGATTTGTAAATCACCTCTCAGGTTACTCGGTTCATTCAAGTCCGCGTCCACCACGCCTTGCACACCAAACCCCAACACAAATGCTATCAGCACAGCAAAAATAAATTTCCGCCTAAAAATTGTATTATTCATTATTTATATCTCCTCGATATATCTAAAAAGGTTGTACACATCTCGTATCTCCGGACGAAAATAGGGATAGGGATTTCTCTGTCTCCCCTAACTGTAGGTCGGGTAGAGCTTGCGAAACCCGACAAAACCATACCTGTCGGAGGTCGCTACGCTCGCTCCGACCTACCTATACATATAAAATAAGGACATTGCAAGCAATGTCCCTACTTTTTTGGATAGGTTAGGTTAGCTAAGTATTCCACAATAGGAAACTGCTGCACCGGAAATTACAACAGTCTCCTAAATGGGGAATAGTTTTAGTTAGATTTTCCTTCAACAAGGATACTGCAGTTTCCTTATTGTGAGGAGAAATTGGTTAAATTATCCCTGAAATTCAACCCTATTGTGAAGCTTCTTTGAGCTCACTCCACGTCGTTGTAAGTTTGTTCTTCGCTGAGATCAACCCTTTCAACTTGGTTATCGCAAGCGGTTGACGATCACCAGCGAAAGATACATCTTCAATCTGGTAGTAGTATATGACACCAGGCTTGGCTGTTTGATCAACCCAGCTATAAGTGCTACGTTCACCTGTCGTGCCAGCACCTTCAATCAGATCACTGTTCACCTGCTTGAACTCACCATCACGAGCATCACTACGATAGATATTAAATCCAGCGTTGTCAAGTTCGGATTCAGTAGTCCAGCGGATTGTCACTACACCGTCTTCAAGTGTCGGACGGAAGAAGGACAACTCAACAGGTAAGACAAGACCTACGCGATGACCCGGTGTACCGTAATCATCTTCATCACCATACCAAGTAGACTTGATTGTGATTTTGAATTCTCTTTCTGTATTCACAGCAGGAATCCAAGCGTATTTCATGTCAATACCCATGCCTTTGTCGTTGGTATCTGCGACACCATCGCCGTTCTTATCAAGACGTTTGCCATCTTCACTCCTGATAGGCACAACATTACTTTCTGCTGTGTTCAAACCAGTGCGTGCGACACCATCATCATAGATACGGAGGAACGATGTCCGGTTACCATCAGCAGCGACACCAACGGGGAAATCCCATTTATTTGTATCACTTGTCCGATTATCACCGTCAAGGTTACCAATATGATCAACAACCTTATTATCTTTGTCTAAGAGTTGGATGGAAAATGCTGTCGGATTGAAGAACATATAACGTGTATTCGCACCGAATTTGCCAGCACCAATATCTCTGTAGACATTAAAGACACGGTTCTCATTAAAGACATCTATACCTGTCGCTGAATCGCTATTCGCTTGTCTGGCATTACCCGCAACAATCAGAACTGTCTGTTGTGGCTGGATCGTTTTCACTGAACGGCTACTATTGAAATTAAGATCCATCAGACTATCCATCGGATTGCCATCGGCATCAAGCGTTTCAAAACGCAGTTTCCAACCTCGCAGATTAACCGCATCGGTCGGTGAACTATTGAAAAGTTCAACCCACTGCGGGAAGACAGGATTATCAGCATTAGGACCTGTGGCAGGCATAATCTCACTGATTGTCACTTTAGCAGCAGCTGCTGTGGCTTTGACAATACCCGTATTACCAACGCTATTGCCATCGTATCCGGGTGTCCCGTAGTTGTAGCCAGTTACTCTTGCAGTGCGCTTATAACCGAGACCGGTATAAACGGCATCACGGAAAGCATAGTGTCCAACTTCTTCGTTTTTGTGTGTGACACCTGTGCCAGCACGATTGGACACACTACCATCAGCATCGTTCTTCGCTGTTGTCTTAACGTGTTGACGATAACGAACCCTATTTACCTCAAGCCGATTGTGACGTCTGTGATTCAGGTCACCATGTCCATAATGCGGTTTCATTTGACCGTCAAATTTATGGAGCGGCCAGAGGGTCGTGCTATTGAGATTTGGCGGGTTACTCGTTGCTGGATAGTTGGATTTATCCAGTCCTCTATGCGAACCAGCAATATCAACAATCTTGTCAATATCTGCTTCACCGGTTTCAGCAACACCTTTACCGCCATCTTGTCCAGACCTATGTCCTTCATGGTTATCCGGTCTACGTAAAATCAGGACGTAATCGCCACCATCAGGCAAGCCGCCATTTTTGAACTGAACAACTTTCTGTCTTGGTGCTCTACGATTACTACCTTCAACATTAAGTCCCAGACCATCCACCTGATCATTGACATTGACATCAACGTTATAACCGACTGCAATCGGATGATCTTCGTCATCTCTTGGATCACTCGCAAGGAGCAGGATAACGCTATTAGCATCAACCCAATTATCTCCGTTGTCAATCTCAAGCAAGACAGTATCAGTTCCTGTAGCTGTTACCATTGAAATCAGGTAATTTCGCAATCTTTGTCGATCATTGGTAACATTTTTAATCTCAATCCATTCATACTCAGCATTAGCATTGTCGCGGTTCGCAACTTCGTTAATAATAAACGGACTGGACGGAACGTTTGTTGGGTTGTTAACACGTCTGTCACCTTCTGGCAGGCTAACACTTTGCAGACGCCCCGGTGTGCCTATATGGTTATAGAGATTACCATCGTTCGGGTTCTCTGTAGCAGATGTCAGATAAACGTTACTCGAGACACTCCAAGCTCCCTTGGATGTACCATTTTGGTAACCTTTACCACGGTTGTTCTCTACATATCTGCGCCACATAGATTTGAAATCTTTACCTGTATAACTATTACCGTTCTCACTGGGAACCGCCCACGGGCCACTACCAGGACCGCCATCATACGCATTACCGATTCTATCTATATGTCCATCAGGGTTGCCTATATGCGTATTAGCAGAATCTCTACCGGTTCTGGCATATATGATAATCTTAACATCGTGGCTATTTGGGTTTTCAACTTCAACCCACTGATCAGCGGCTTCTGCATCATTCGTAGCACCGCGTAAGTATTCATCAATACCTGACATCACTTCGGTTATGCGCACATTAGCAGTACTAACCTGATTGCCCGTCGCATCAACGTTTGTCGCTGCTGCTTTGATGTTCAAAGTGCCACCGCTACCAGGACCCGTGTTAAAGAGCCTTTCTAAATCCGGCATATTGCTCCATTCATCAACCATAATATCTGGTGCTGGAGTTGGCGGATCCGTATGTTGCGGACTCGGCGGAAGTGTGGGTTGATCAGAAAGATAGAGTGCGGTATCCGATGTCGAATCTTTGACGATTACCAAATATCCTGGATTAGCATTGCCGTTACCAGCAGGAACTGTGAAGATAGGACCGACATTGAACGTTTTTGAAACTGCATCACTACCGTTTCCAGCGGCATCCATCGCTGCCCCAGCAGCAACACTGACTGTTACTGTCGTTGCAGCAACGTTCGGCATAACACTGATCTGATTGTTCGCGATATTGCCTTTTGAAGCATTTGTAACGCTAATTTCAGCATCCATCACAGCATTGGTTACAGCCGTATTATCAGTAGCTGTAATCATGACCATGCCACCAGACACAGAGTCAATATAGGTCATACCACTCGGAAGGGCAATCGTAACAACCGGTTTATCAGTTTCATCATCATCAGGTCCAGGACGTGTCCATGTTACAATCGTATCCTGTAACAGCATATTACCAGTCAAGTCTGCAATTGAACCTGCTGTAATAACAATCACAACTTGTCCAGCATTTGCAGGAACGGGTGTAACCGTCAATTCCCAGACAGTTTTGTTGTCTTCAGGCATTGTAGCTAACATTGGTTCGGTGTTAGTTAACAGCACATTACTATTCGTTCTATCAATATCCGCATTCCTGAAGTCAGTCATAGATGCAAGTTCTTCACTGAAAGTGACGCTAAGTTTCACCATGCCAACTGCTATACCGTTGCCATCAGTTCCTGTACCTGTTCCAATAACACCTGTAGCAGTAGCCATTACCGTCGGGTTAACGTTATCGAATATCCCTCTCATAGGGGAGTCAGGTGCCGTATAGGGAAGCCCACTTTCATCTGTTACAGCGTTATTCTTAAGCGTTACTATAACTTCAGTTTCATCCGGATTAGTTGATGTCGGGTCAACCTTTACCATATAAGTACTTGCTGCACCTGACGGTGTAACTTCGACCACTGTTCCGCCAGTGACATCAAGGTCACCTGCTAAGAGACCGCGAGCTCCAAGACTCTGATCAAAGGTAAGAGTAAACGTTAAGTTACCATCACTATCAACTGCTGAAGGAGCAGAAAATGCAGTGATATCTGGACCGTCGGTATCAGGTGGGTCTGTTGGTGCGGTATATCCAGGATCCGCATAGTTAGCCACCATGAACGGGCTTGGAGTAGACGCTGTGTTCCCACGACCTTGCTTTACAACACCATTGACAAGCTGCGTTGCAGAATATACTGCATTTTCATTCACGCTTATCCAAATCGATAAAGGGAGGTTAGTGGCAGCCAAACCAGCAGTCACAGGAATCGTCACCAGAAATTCTGTTGTAGACAAATCATTAGTGGCTGTATCTTCTGGAGTGGGATCCATGCGTGTAACTGTGACAGTGCCTAATCGACTTGAAGCAACATTTATCCCTGGTGCGTTTGCGTGTGATGCTGTAATTGTAAGACCAGCAAGAACAAGATGATCTGCACCATCAGTTACAGTATCCCTATCAATAGGAGGTGAAGCTGTCGCACCAGCCGCGTCTACGTCATATACACCTCTATCAAACGTGATCTTCAGTTGAAATTCACCCGCGGGGAGCGTATCAGGCGTGTTAGGATCACTATCAGCATCAGAAAACTCAACGATTACGCGAGCCGTATCAGCTGCATCTAAATCGTCCACAAGATACACGGTCATGCCATCTACATTGCTGACTAATCGATCTGCACCGGTAGGACCATCAGTATTATCATTCGCGATGTTAGGTGTAAGCCCCATTGTATCAACTAATGTAATAGAAGATACCATTGGTGCGGCTGCATGGTGATCAGTAGCGGGGTGTTCCTCCGGCGCAAGTGTGCCACCAGGGGTATTCGGCTCTTGATCGTGGGCTTGATCAAAAGTTTGACCAGTAGGCGGTTGGTGCGCCATTACTGGCACTGCAGCAAACGCCACCAGCAAAATAAAAGTTGTTATACAATATGTCAATCTATTTGACAATAACATCATAAACTCCTTATAAGATTGTTGAATTCAAGTTAAAGATTCAGGGAAATTAAATCCTGTTAATCTAACTTTCTTATTTGTTCGAATATTAATATTGTCATGCAAAAAAACAGGGATAACCTGTTTAGCTATCTAACCATTACCACATCGGCTTAAAATCCTACCGTGTGGTATATCTCTACGTTTACAAACTGCGGTTACGAGTTTATGGATAATCGGAAACACCGCACCTGTCAACGTATTTTTTAATTATAAGACATAATAATATATATTGTCAAGTTAATTCTTAATAATTGTCTTATAAATGAATAAATATATATCAGTCTATTTATGTCATGAAGCATTT